>NZ_JBGFFE010000005.1:0-130903 GCF_041224415.1 Clostridium lapidicellarium
GGAACTTTCTCAATTTATTTTGTACTATTTTTATTCTAGCATCAATATTTATAGGTTTTCCATAATTAACTTCAACTTTGAAACTTTTCTCTATTTCGGAATCTTTATATATCCATTGTTCATTTCTGTTGTCTTTTGAATTACTAATTGTTCTACTTATTACCTATTCCATTAAATTCACCTCATTGCAGACTATATTATTTAATACTTGTATTTACTCAATTACTTTACTAATCTGCAAGTTCTTTTTGTCTAACATTTTCATTTACTATTGAAACTTCTGGATTATCCAATACAAATTTTAGAATATCTTCAAAATAAAAAAAGCTATTTTCTTTATACAAATTATTGTATATTATTTCTATAAGTTCTAAATCCTCTTTAGTATCCAAAGTCCAGCGAAATTTGGAATAATCTTTTTTATTCTCATAATTTTTAAATTTAAATTTATCAGGATTTAAATAAATATAAGGAGTAACATGTTCCTTTTCATAATCTTTATCTGCTTCTTTAAAACATTTTTCTAATGCTTTAAATGTAAAAATTTCTACATCAAGACCTCTTGGATATGTTGGCTTTATCTTATTACTCAAATAATCTATATTTTCTGTTTTATTTAATCTCTTAAATTTTTCTACCATATTATCTATAATTTTTGGATCAATAAGAGGACAGTCACTTGTAACTCTTATTACTATATCCGCATCATACTGTTTTGCCGCATAATAATATCTTGACAGAACATCTTGTTCCGAACCTCTGAAATAACCAACCAAGGCTTTTTCAGCAATTTCAACTATAATATCATCCTGCTCCTTAGTTGTCGTTGCAATTACAATTTTGTCTATACCATTAGATCTTTTTAATCTATCAATATCATGTTCTAAAATTGTCTTACCACATATTTTTTTTAATACTTTCCCCGGCAATCTTGTAGAGCCTGTTCTTGCTTGTACTATACATACTATATTCATATAAATCATCCTCATTTTTTAACCGATATATAATTTTTGACTTTTAAAATATTCAAATCTTAATAAATACTAAATTATCTTTTTTAACAAAAACATCAAATCTTCATTAAAATTATCAATACATTTATACCTTTTATATTTTAAACTCTTTAAATCTTCAAATTCATTTAGATACATTTTAGAAAAATCAGCTTTCCACAATAAATTATCATTTCCTCTATAAATTACCTTTTCATAACCATCTGAATAATACTCCATACCCCAAATATAAACTATTACTGCACCTATAAATCTCTCTTAAAACTTTACCTATAGATTGCGAATTTATATGTATTAAAACACCACTAGTAAAAACTAAATCAAAATACCCGTCTCTGAATGGTATATCATCTGCGGTTCCCCTTATAATATTTATACCATCAGTAAATTTTTTAGCCATCTCTACCGCATAATCTTGAATTTCTATGCCTTATAAATTACTATATCCTCTTTCTTGTAATAACCTTAATTGATTACCTACATTACAGCCAACTTCAAGTATTTTAGAATTTTTGTCTAGGTATATACTTAGAAATTCTTCGTTCATTTCAGTTCTTGTAATTCCATATTGGTTTTATAGAATTCATCTAATTCTCCTGGATCATAGACATTTCTATCTGTATATTCTTTACCAAATTCAGCTGTCCATTTTTCTATCACTCATAGATTATTTTCATTTCTTAAATAATTAAGTATTAACTAATATTCAATTATTAGTTTAAAACCTTGTATCATATGTCTATTCTAGAATAATAAATATTTACTACCTAAAATTGCATAATTTTGATTCAAACATGGAATCTTTTTTATAATGGGGAATATAAAAGAACATTTTTTACAAAAATAGTTTCCATCTTCCCTTATTAATTCATCTTTGCATATAGGACAACACCAATTTACATTAGAATTACTACTTGAATCTTTTCTTATAATTGTAATTGCAGCTTGGTTATTATATGTTCCAAGTTTAAATAAACTATGCTCAACTATATTCAAATTCATATTTTTTATAATATCAATCAAATTTATACAATATGCATGTTCTATCATATGATTCTTACTTTCTTCGTTGGCTAAATCAAAAGCTGGTTCTATAAGAATTAACCACTTGTTAGTTACCCTATATAACTCTTTTATAGCATTTTCTGCACCATCTGTATTAGGTTCTATACAATGAGATGTATATACTATATCAAAAGCTTCATCTTTAAAAGGCAAATTAAACATATCAGCTACACCAAGAGATGCATTATCTATTAATTGCTCTTTTAAAAATATATTTCCATATCCTATTCTTGAAAATGATATATCAATACCCTTAATTTTTGCATATTTATTATTAATATTTTTAATTACATTACTTAAAGTAGTGGCCTCTCCAACCCCTACTTCTAATATACTTGAGTAATTCAGCTTATCAAAAACATTAGCTATTTCTTTTCCATACTCTTCATAAAATTTTTTTGCTTGTATTGTAATCTTTTTGCCATTTACATGCATACGATCTAAAATTTTATTATAATAATTATTTCTATAACTTCCGGCTTGTAAATCATATGAATATAAAATTGCTTCAAGACTATTTGAATTAGTTTTATTAATTTTCCTAAAATATTTCATAATATTAATATTATTATGAGATTGTTCTAAATGCTTCATATTATTTCACCTTTCTATAATATTTATAATTATTTAGGTTTCATTAGATTTTTATAAATTAGGCATATCCTTCCATTTTCCCAGTATAGGGCTAATCTCATATTTAAGCAAATCAGCACTATAAACATGATCCTTTATAGTTATTAATTTTATAATTTTCCCTAAACTTTTCTTTATAAAAAATAATAATCTATATATTAATTTTGACATACTTTTTAACCCATTCTTCAAAAGTCATACATTCAGCACCTAATATCTTAGCGCCTTTACTGCAGTTTATAAATCTTACCGATTTATTACATTTGATTTCTCTTTCTATATAATACTTAAATCTTAAATATCCAGATGTAGTATATAATATTTTATCGTCTATACTTTTAACTTTTTTATACAAAGTTTTATTATTATCTATTTTATTATTTGTATGTAATTTATTGTAAATTTTATTAAAACCATCTGTATGATTTTTATTACCTATAAAAGCCAGATCCTGACCTAACATAATAATTTCTCTGGCAAGTGATTTTACTGCAATATCAATTGCAGCAAGTGCTACAGTTCCACCTGTATTTATTATAAATTCACTTTTACTTGAAGCTTCATTAAAAAAAACATATTTAGGGCCCCTATAACTGGAAACTGCCCATCTTGAAGCCGTATTTAAGAAACATAACGGTATATCTAAATTTTCAAAACCCTGCAATTGATATTTTACAATTTCACCACCATCTATTAAAAATATGGCATCTGGAACTATATCTTCATCCATTAATGTTCTCAGCGAACTTCCTACGCAAAATATACTGACATATTTTCTATACTTTTTCAAATTATTCAAATCATAATCTAATGATGGACCAGAAGCAGTGACAACAATCGGTTTTCCATTAAAATTATATTTATTAAAAAACTCATCAATAAAAGGATAATTTTTACTCAAGTTTATTCTAGCATTCTCACTCATTATAGGCGCCATTTTATTTATGCCAATTCTAGCTATATCATAATTTACCAATATCTGTTTAAATTTATCATAACGATTGGGAAGTACTTTTAAAGAAGGTCTATATATTATAATATCTTCTACATGATCAATTAATTTCGTAAATTTTTTCATTAATTTATAGGAACACCCAAAATTAAATTCTACCCTTGGATCTTTCTTTATATTTTCATACATTTTAAATTTATTTGCTACTTTTACTATTTCCTCATCCATATCAAAAACATATAACTTACTATATTTATCCATAAAATTTAACATGGACTTAATGTGATATGCAAAAGCTGCTCCATACAAGATCACAACTCCATTCTTTAAAAGTTCAATATTGCTTTCTGCAAATGCCTCTGCTGCTCTATAAGGATCATATCTACTGTGTAATAATATCCCATTTACAGAAATTGATCTTGCACCATTTTTACTTTTAATTACATTAATTTTTCTCATATTTAATATCCTTACAACCATACAGAGCAATACTGTTCTTAATAACCTTATGTGTATCCTCAAGGATCGGAATTATTTCATAATCAAAAATATCACTTATCAGTACATAATCCTCATTTTCTATAGCTTTTACAGTTTCTTTTAATTTACAATTAAATTTAGATAAATTTATTTCCCTCTTTTGAACATCTTTGGTAAGAACTATAATCTGAGCCATCCACTGTAATCCGTCAATTACAAGTGGCAATAAATTTAATGCATCATTTTCCTTACCGCTCTGAAACTTATCAACCACAGATTTTATACCCCTTTTAAGATTATACATGTACTCATCAGCAGTTTTTAAAGCATCAATCTTTTCATTCATAATATAAATTCACCACCTTTAATCCAAGCCATTTGCTGCATTCTCAAATAATGGAACAGCAAGATCTATTCCATTTTTAATATTGCTGTACAGTATTTTGTATTTTTTAGCTATTTTCCTTCCTTTATCCTTATCACTATCTTCCGAATAAACACTTAAATCTCTCCTGTACATGGCTTCCAGTGTTATAGGTGCCAACAAATCATTTATCAGGACAAATTCACTACAACTTTTCTCTATAAACTTATCAAGTTTATCTAAATTATTCATTATTTTATTTATATTCAAACTGGTAGCCCCATTATAATACAATTGAAATTTATTTATATTTTGTTCATTCTTATCTATATAACTTCTGATATTTTCAAGGTCTTTCTTATTTTTTAAGATGGATTCCTTTAACTTCAATTTATCAAATTCATTTTTATATAGATCTTTCGTATTAGATAAAATAGCACGTTTTCCTTTTATACCATACATCGAGGCCGATTTCTTCAATGACATTACCGAAGTACCCTTTATATCTGCTCCGCCCTCGGTACTATTTATAAATTTTATATTCTTATTATGTTTTATAAAGTCTTCTAATTTTTCTCTGAACATATTAAACACACTGTCTGTTTTTATCTTATTGCCATATATATCATCAACTAAATCATACTTTTTTTCATCTTCATGTACCTCTACTTCATCCTCAAAACTTGCAGATTTAGCATGAAATTTATCATTCGTATAAGCTAAATCCTGCCCTACAAATATTATAGTACTGCATCCTATATAGACAGCAAAAGATGTGCATATATGGGCCACAGAACCCCCTTGATATAGACCATCTACTTGTTTTCCCAAAAATTCAGAAAATTTGGGATTACGCAAAAATAAGATCTTAGGTCCTGTATATTTATCAATTACCTTATAACTGGAAGCTTCATGAAATACTATAGGTATATTAATATTAGTGCACCCTTCAATAAACCTATAATTTATGTCTAATGTATCTAAAATACACAAAAAATCAGGTACAATTCCTATTTTCAAAAGTCCTTTCAAATTTCTAAGTCCTGAAATAATTATAAAATCATCTTGAATTTTCTTTAAATAATCTATATTTTTTTCAAGTGAAGGCCCTGCTGACACTACTATCGCAGACATTCCTTTAAATTTATTTTTAAATTTATTAACAGGTAAAGAATTTGAAATAGATCTTATATTTCTTATAGTTGAATAAAAAATATTCTTCGAAATTGCCAAGGTAGTATTAAATTCTATCATCAAATCATTTCTAGCACTATTTAAATATTTTAGAAATTCAATACATTCATTTGAGAAAATTCTATCGTAAACCGGATATATAATAGGAACCATATCATACAAATTTTCTATTTTAATAATACCACTTAATAGATCCCTTAACTTTTTACTAAAATTAACCAAGTATATTCTTTCATCCTCAAGTAAATTTCGATCGTTCTCTTTCAAAAACAATTTTATTATCTCAATGCTTGGTTCTACAATTAAAACTTTATTGTCTTCTTTTATATATTTAACTAGTTCATTTATATACTCACCAGAAGCCAACCCAAATATTACTATCAAAGTTTTTGAATCTGTATCTTTAATTTTATTTAAAATATTATTTATATCCCTAGTCACATTGTATTTACTTCCAAGATAAATCCATTTCCCATTTTTACATACCCTTATAATTTTTTTATTATCTTTGCTGATCTCAATTTTACAATTTGCCTGGCTAGAACTTAGATTGTAATTGTTCACCAGATCTACAGTATTTTCAGTTATAGAATTCATAATCCAACCTCTTTAAAATAGTTTGTTACTACAAAATAAAGAGTAGACATTTATCTACTCTTTATTTCACACATATACATTACTATCTCAATAACTGAAGTACCTGCTGCGGCTGCTGATTAGCCTGTGCAAGCATAGCCTGAGCTGCCTGAGAAAGTATGTTTTCTTTAGAGTACTCGGACATTTCTGAAGCCATATCTACATCTCTGATTCTGGATTCAGCTGTTGTCAAATTTTCAGATGCAACACCCAAGTTGTTTATAGTATGTTCCAATCTGTTCTGGACAGCACCAAGCTTAGCTCTTTCAGTAGATACTGTATCTATGGCATTGTTAATAGTTGTAACCATTGAACTTATTGCACTAGCGCCTTTACCACTTACAGAAATAGCAGTTAATGATAATGCAGTGGTATTCATTGTAGCTATAGTTAAAGATATCATCTGGCGCGCATTGGCTCCGATCTGGAATTTCAAACCACTAGCCGTCCCATCCAACAAATTTTTAGTGTTAAACTGAGTAGTACTTGATATTCTATCTATCTCAGATTTAAGTTGTTGCATTTCTTTGTCTATCTGACCCCTGTCAGCAGTTGTCTCTGTATCATTTGCTGCTTGTACTGCAAGAGTCCTCATTCTTTGAAGTATTGCAGTAGTTTCATTTAATGCACCTTCACCTGTCTGTATAAGTGATATACCATCCTGAGCATTTGTGGAAGCCTGGTTTAATCCATTTATCTGGCCTCTCATTTTTTCAGATATTGCAAGACCTGCTGCATCGTCTCCTGCCCTGTTTATTCTGAGACCTGAAGAAAGTTTTTCCATTGCTTTAGCTGCACCGTTTGAATTGATGTTGATATTTCTAAGTGCATTGTTTGCCATAAGATTATGGTTGATTATCATGTTTTATTCCTCCTTGATTTTTATTGGACATCCTTGTCCATTTTATTTATAGTTACTTCTTACTATCACCAATTTTATTATCGACTTTACACTATCTACCTTTATAGTTTTCTAAATCTTTTTGCTAAATATTTTTGCTGAACCTCCAATATTTCCATAAGCATTGCTGGCAGTTTTTTTTACAGATATATCTTTAAGTTTTTCTTTTATTGATAAAGTTTTTTCCTTCATAAGACTTTCTGCTTCATTTTCAACTTTTCCTATATCTAATTTTCTGTAAACATTTCGAGCTTCAGCCTTCTTATCATCGTTAAAAATGAGTTTATCTAAAATACACTGCCTTATTTTCATTTCATTCTGAAGAGAATCAAAATCACTTTTTTTAAGTATTTCTATAATATTCTCCGTACATTTTTTATAATCCGTCAATATCCCTTCCACATTTCTTTTCATATCAGAACCACCTCTTATTTTAGCCAAAAACATAAAAAGTTCTCTAATCTAATACTCCTTAGCTAAGGTACATTGAAAGAGTTGACTGCTGTGCATTTAACTGCTCCATGGCTACCTCCAGCTGTGTAAATTGATTGTAATATTTTGTCTGATCATCATTCATCCTGTCCGTCAACGTATTTATAAGAAGTTGTTTCTGATATATCTGATCAGGAAGGGTTCCCGTTCCTCCGCCACCGTTTACAGTATAATCATCTTGGAAATTTGTATATGTCGTAAGTATACCACTATTTAAAGAAGTACTTCCTACTATACCAACATTTTTGTTTAATATATCATCTATCCTCTCAAATATACCAGACTGTTTAAATTTATCTGTTGAATTAGTACTGTCAGAGGTAGTCGTAAAGAGTTTCATTACCTCATCTGCATGATTTGTGAGAGCATCCGTAAACTTCTGTTCATCAGTTATACTGAGTTTTCCACCCTGCGTATAATCATTTGAAGTATCAATTCCTATAGCACTTGAACCTATGCTTCCAAAATAAACTGTGGATACACTTTTCCCATTTTCATCTACCACAGGAGTATTAAATGCACTGGTTAGATCATCCAATAACTGCTGTAAATTATCGTCATTTTCCAGTATCCCCTCTTTGGCTTTGTTTTCCCAATTTGTTATGTCCGTATCACTCATGCCGCTCTTTTGAGAATCTGTAAGCGGCGAGTAATCATAATCTTTCTTCTCACTAAGCTTGTCCTGTATTTCTCCAACCAGATTGTTGTACTTGTCAATGAAACTTGTAATAAGATCATGCATTTTTGAAGTATCCTGGTTAACAGATATGCCAATAGGATTATCTCCTACAAGCTTAGTAGGATCAGAAGTATCAATATCGGTATTGGGGGTAGTTGAATATATATTGTAATTCACACCATTTATGGTAAAGCTATTTGATTTTTGCTCTGTTTTAACATAACTGTCTGAACCCGGCTCTTTAATGCCAACAATGGCATTTTGCCCCTCGATCTTATCAGGTGAAGTCAAATTAAATTTCTCAAGAAGCTTGCTGCTGGAACCACTGCTTTCAATTTCCAATGTAGATTGAGCACCCGTATCTGAAGTCTGAATTACAAATTTACCTGTAAGATCGTCAAGTTTTGCAGTAACAGCTCCATTTGTGTCATTTTTTATTTTGTCTATTAGATCTTTTACCGTCGCATTTCCTGAATTATTCAAAGTTATTGTTTTTTCATTGCCGTTATATTTAAGCTGTAATGTTATTTCTCCCGATAAACTTGAGTCAATATCAGTCAATTTAGTAGAAGTAGATGCATTGGCACCTGATGAAGTTTTAACGATATCTGAACCAGCTACTGCCGCTGATCTTGCCAATTGTTTAACTAATACCTTATAATTGCCTGCAACAGCATTAGAATTAGTCGTTGCATAAATATCAGATGGGCTATCACTTACAGCTACCATATTATTATAACTTCCTGAAGACAGCAGATAACTTGCACTTTTTGTTATATCAAAATAAGTACTCTGCAGATCTTTTACGTCCTTTATTATGCTCTGGTAGGCTTCCTGCCTCCACTGTACAAGCTGCTGCTGCTGCTTTGCCTGATCCACTTTCGTCTGGTCTGCCGTCAGCATCTTTTTTACCATTGCATCTATGTCAAGCCCTGTGTTGAGTCCTGTAATCCTCAGCATGTTCCCGCCGCCTGCACCGGTCGCCCCTACAGGCATACTGCTTGTACTATCTGCCATGTTTATACCTCCTTTTATTCAATTGACAATTTTCAATTAACAGCTGACAGTTTATAAGGAAATTTTTTAATAAAATTAAAAAATTTCAACCTTTAGTTGTCAATTGTCCATTGTCAACTGTAAATTGTCTATTGCGAATTGTTTTTCCCTGTCTTTGAAATCTTATAAGCCTGTTCCCAAGTGTCTTTCACATTTTCTATAATTGGAATTACCTCGTCCATTATTGCTGCATCTTTTTTCAAATTGGCATCCGTAAGTCTTCTCACTATAAAATCATATACGGCCATAAGGGATTTCCCCCATTTCCCGGCTTTTGAAACATCAAGTGTCGCCATAAGTTCGTAGAATATATTCTCGGCTTTAACTATATTTTCGTGTGCCTTTTTAATATCTTTATCCAGTATTGCCTGTTTTCCCATTTTCGCAAATCTATCTCCACCGTCTACCAGCATCAAAAGCAGCTGGTCCTTGGATGCAAAATTTATACTGTTGTTTTTATAGATATTGTAGGCATTAGCAGTATACACACAGATTCCCTCCTGTTCTACTAGTTGAAAATTGAGAGTCCGGATAGATTTAACTCATCTTAACTATCAATTCATTTTTTAACATCTATAATACTTCCCTTGCTGCCTGTCATTGAAATTGAACCCTCTTGCTCTCTGAAAGCATTGACCTTTACTTCTTCTGTCCTGGTGGCTTGCACCACTATTTCTTCTTTACTTTTTTCCTGTTTATATTTGCCAAGTTCTGTTTCAAAACTTCCTCCGCCTTTTTTTTCTTTATTCTTATTATCACTACCATCTACAAATATTTTTCTCTTATTATGAACTTTATTGGCATTCGTAGCTTCTCTAACTCTCTGTCTGACTTCAGGGTCTATTTTATTCAATCTGAATTCCACGACAACACCCCCTTATTCAATTTACAATTTACGATTTTCAATTGATAATTTTACATTGAGTCAAGCTTTTTCATTCACAAAAAATCCTGCCATTTCACAAAACTTTTCTACCATATCCAATATTTGTGTAGGTGGAACTTCTTTTAAAACTTGATTAGTATTATCGTCAAGTACTTGTACTACAATATCTTTGAATTTGCCGTGAATTTCAAACTTCAGGTGGGTTTTAGCTTCATCCATTATTTTATTTGCCTGATCCACTGCATCTTTTGCATCTTTAAAATCCTGATTGCTCTTGGCTATCTGATTTTTCAAATTATGAAGTGGTTGTATAATATTGCTTGCATCTTTTGTATCAGATACATTTACATCTAAATTCAAAGGCATCTGTCTTCCTTGACTTATACCTGCAACTTCCATGCTAAACACCTCTTTATTTATTTAGTATTAGAATTATTCTTAAATTTTTTAAGCAGATTCATATTTGAAGCTGCCGCATTTTTATTCTCATTTTTCACTTCGTCATAAAGTTCTTTCCTGAGTATAGTTACATCCCTGGGGGCAGATATAGAAAGTTTGACCGTTCCATTTTCAATTTTTGAAACGGTAACCTTTATATTGTCGCCGATTAAAAAGGATTCTCCTTTTTTCCTGCTTATAACCAGCAATTATGCTCCCTCCTTAAAAAGCGGGTATTTTATAAGATAATTTTCATTATCCAGTATTATCTGTTCCCCAATCTTTTTATTTATATTTATAACCAGTGGGGCTTTCATATTTGCAGTTATATTTTCTATTTTTGAACTCAGCGTCACAGTGTTGAGCACCAATACATCCTTTGAATCATTTATGCCGAGCTCCTTGACTTTATCACCATCCAGCTTGAATTCATAATCTTTCATTATGTTAAATGGTGAAACAAGTACAAGACCTATAGACAGATCTTCTACAGACTGGAGTATATAAAATAATTTGTTTTCTTCTGCGGGAAATATGATATATCTCTTTAAATTTTCCAGTCCGGGAATGCCATTTTTAAAAATTATTACATCTTTTTCATCATAATGCCTCACGCCGTGATACTTCGTTTTTAATTCCATATTTACCACCTTTTGTTTCAAAGTTCGGAGTTTAAAAATTTAAACCTTAATCAACATAATCCAGAAGTGTAGGCTGTATTACCTTGCCTCCTGTTTGAAGACAAGCCTCGTAAACTGTAAGCATAGTAGCATATTCTATTGTCTTCTCCGATATATCTATATCTTCCGTCTTTGAAAGCACGTCGGTCATATCCACTTTAGAAGCGGAGTTTTGACTTGACAGCCCATCCATTCTAGTTTCCTTGGCACCTATCTGGGAATCTGCTTTGAGCACTTGTTTTGAAGCCTCATCTATATCCGTAATATCCTCATTTGTAAGCTGTTTTTTAGCCTCACTCTGATTATTTATCCACGCATAATAATGAGCTGTTCCATCTGAATCCGGCATATTTATCGCACCCGAATCTGTAGAAACAACTGCAGTACCATCTTGTTTCTTATCAGATAATACCTGTCCTGCCATATGGTGCTCAATCCTGTCCATTAAAAATCTTATGTCATCATAATCTCCGGAGCCGTATTTCATGACATCCACTGCATTTGTATTGTAATCAAGTACAACTCCCTGGGACACTTCTATATTTTTGGAAGCTTCTATGTTATCCTGAGCTATGCTCGAAAATTGCTTACCAATTGTTCCTGTCAAATCATTTTTAACAGTAGTATGACTTATTTTAATAATATCATTGCTGTCTACAGCCAGAAATTTTATATTACCATCATTGGTCTTGACTACATTTATTTTATCTTCCAGTCCATCGGTATTTTGTATTTTACTATTCAGATTCTTTACTACCTCATCTACGTTTGAACCTGATATATTATTTATAGATATATCAGTCCCATTCACATTAAAAGTTATACCATGTGATGTCCAATTTTTTATATCAAACCCGTTTGACACCACATCTGGAAGATAATTTACCGTATTGCCGTTTTTATCTGCATATTCTAATTTTACACAATTTTTATAGGTATCCGTACCACTGCGGGTTATATCATAGATGGAAGTTTTTACAGGTTTGGAAAGTCCTGCGGTACCTCCGAATATATATTCTCCCTCAAAATTCGTATTTAAAATCTGTGCCAGCTGGGATACTTCTTGATTTATCTCGTCATTAACCTTGTCCATTTCATCCTGTGTATAACCGCCGTTGCCGCCGCCCTTTTCCAGGTTGTTTCTTATATTTCCAAGCACGGTATTCAACTGTATAAGAGATGTATCCGTGGTTTTCATCCACCCCTGGGCAGCTTTTATATTAACTGCATACTGAGCATTGTAATCTATGGAACTCTGGAGCTGCATTGACCTCTGTACATTTACAGGGTCATCGGAAGGTTTGGAAAAATTTTTCATTGAGGACATCTGCCTCTGGATTTTATTCAGGTTTAAAAGATTCCTCTGCACATCTGTCAGGAAATTATTTGACAGCAATTTATTCGTTACTCTCAAAAAACACACCATCCTTTCTTCAATTAACAATTGATAGTTTTCAATTGTCAACTGTACATTGTAAATTTTCAACTGTCATCTGCGTAACTATTTTTTAAGTCCGTTTATTACTACATCCAGTAAATCGTCTACCGTGGATATCATCTTGGCATTTGCCTGATAGCAGTGCTGGAACTGTATGAGATTTGTAACCTCTTCATCTATGGAAACCCCCGAAGTGGATTCTCTCGATTGGGTATAATAGGAAAGCTGTCTGGCTTCATTCCCTACTTGAGTCTCTGCTTCCTGTTCTTGCATACCAACCTTGTTTACAAAATCGTCAAAGTAATTGTCAATAGTTGAACCACCTACTGAGCTTCCTACGGAATATACATTATTCAATTTGCCATCTGGGGAAAATATATTTTTAACCAAAGTACTTCTATCATCTCTGCCGTCTTTACCATTTCCATCAACTGTATTTGTATCTGCATCCGTATTTACACTCTGTATGTCCATAAGGCTATCCGCCAGCTGGGCTATTGCCGCGGCCCTGTTTCCATCGGTGGCATCATTTAGGGAATTCCCCTTTGAATCGTACTTGGTGGCGGTTTTTATCTTTGAAGAGTCATTTAAAATGGCCACATTTACCGTTATGTTCGCTGCATTTATGTTATTTTCGTCTTTCTCAGTATAGGCACCTTCTTTCTCAGGTGTCGAATTGACAAAGAAATTATTTATGCCGCCCTCGGGAGAGCCGCTGCCATCCGCAACCCAGCTGCTGCTCTGGCTTATTATGGCATTTACGGAAAGTGCCAGTGCCTTTGCAAATTTATTCAGTGTGTCCTGATAATTGTCTACATCCTGCTGAACTGACATATAGCCTTTCAGCTCACCCTTGGACGGTTTGAAAATCATAAGTTGTTCAAAATCCACAGTTTCAGTACCATCAAGTTTTTTGCCGCTTCCATCAATTGTATTATTTTTATTTGTATCTTTGTAAGCCATACCCGTGCTGTCAGCCCAGATCACTCTGCTTTCATCAAGCTCCTTTGCCTGTTCTGCCGTCATATTCACCGTAAGAGTAACTTTATTGGCATCGGTGAGTGTGTCACCCTTTTTATAATAAACAACAGTATAAGTTCCTTTACCGTCTTTATCAACTTCCTTAGGTGTTATGCTGTTTACATAAGAAAAAGTGGCTACGTCAGGGCTGTCTGGATCTGCAGACTGGACTACATTAAGCGGTTTTCCATCAGTTCCAATAGGTGCATTATCTGAAGTAGTGACATCAATTCCGTCCAGATCCTTCTGGGTAACGGTTATGCCAAACTCGCTGCTCAGCTTATCCAGAAGTTCGTCCCTGCTGTCCAGAAGATCGTTGGGGTTCTGGCCCGAACTCTTTATATCCTTTATCTGCTGGTTTAGCTTGGATATCTGGGAGAGAATCCCGTTTACATTGACAACCAGGCTTTTTATTTCAGTATTTGTATTTTCCTTTATACTCGTAAGCTTTGAATAAGTGTTGTTTATATTGTTGGTGAGCTGGTAAGCCTGCTGGGCAACGGCGCTGGTGTTTTGAGTGTTTTTGGACAAATCCTGCCAGGAGTTGAAAAACTTCCCTATAAGTGAAGAGATTGCACTGTCGCTAGGTTCGTTTAGTGCATTTTCCACCTGCGTCAGATATTTGTCCCTAGCTGTGTACTGACCGTTTACACCCATTTCCACTCTCACCTGGTAGTCCAGAAAAGCATCTCTTATTCTGTCTATGGAATCCACAACCACACCTGTCCCGAGCTGTCCTGCCCCTGCCGCATTATCCATGCTGGGAATGCTGTATGGAGTGGTGGTCACCATGTTCGCCCTCTGTCTGGAGTAGCCGTCCGTATTTGCATTTGCTATATTGTGCGACGTCACATTTACTGCGGTCTGCTGTGAAAAAAGCCCGCTCTTTGCTGTATTGAATATTGAAAACAATCCTGGCATTTAATCAACCCCTTTTTTCAATTTACAATTGACAATTTACAGTTTTCAATTAATGATAAAATTTTTAATTCCATTAAAAATTTCTATCTGCAATTGTCCATTATCAACTGTCAACTGCCTAACTATCTGCTCTTTCCAAGTGAATTATAGGTACCGGCAGAGGTATTGTTTCTGGGGGCAATGGCCCTCAGCATCTGATTTGTAAAAACAAGTCCCTGCTTTATAAGCGCATCATTTGTATCCCTCTGAAACCGTATCTTTCCCAGTATTTCCACTATATTGTCGTAGAGAATCTTCATGCTTTCATCTTTTTCTTCTGCTATGATTTCTCTCATTGGCCTTTTTGAAGTCAGCTTTCTCCTTTTTATCTCCAGCAAGGCTACGGTTTTGCTCTTTTCTTCCAGTGACTTTACCACACTGTCCAATTTAAATGCATCTCTTTTCAGGAGATAATGGTTTTGATCCACCAGCACCTTAAAAAGCTCCTGCAATACTGAATATTCTTTTTCCATTATGCCTTTTAACTCAAGTGACACAACACATCACCTCAAATTTTTCCCTTCATGGCATCTAAAATCTTAGCTGCCACCAATTTTTTATCCACATTATAAGTGCCATTTTCCACAGCTTTTTTTATGCTTTCTATTTTTTCCTTAGAATTTATGAATTTGTCGTCCGGGGAATAAGAGTATAAACTTTTTCCTGTAGATGAAATTTCAATGGAATCTTTCTTATCTACATCTTTAACTGATTCATGCTCTTTTTTATTCCCTCCATAAACATTTATTATCTGGTTTAAAATGATCCCATTAATTTTCATATAAATACACTCCCTTAAATCAATAGATCCAATGTTCCCTTCCATTACTAACATTATCGGGTACATACACCCAATATTTATACTTCAATCAAAAGATAAGCAGGTTATTTTAGGCCCAAAGTCCCGCTAAATTCCTACTTTAACGGCACATATCAATTCAATTATAACCGCTATTAAAAGCGTATTTGAAATTACATGATTTAAAGCAAAAAGTTAATAGCAAATGAAGATTTCCGGTGTCCTGCCAAAAATCAGCCACAACTATTAACTCTCAACTGTCAGCTCTCAATTTTAAAAAAGTCTATCTCAGGGATTTTATCCTCTCCTCGCTGCTCACGATACCCGTTATCCTGACTCCGAAGTTTTCATCTACAACTACAACTTCTCCATAAGCCACTTTTTTTCCGTTTACCAGTATTTCAACCGGTTCTTCAGCAAGCTTATCCAGTTCCACCAAAGAGCCTGTGCCAAGATTTAATATGTCCTTGATACTCTTCTTGGTCCTTCCAAGTACCACTGATATTTCAAGGGGCACATCCAATATAAGGTCTATATTTTTAGGTACGCTTTCCACAGCTTTAGATTTACCGAGAGGTTGAAAAGTTGCCTGATGTACCGGTACCTGCTTCTTATGGGCATTTGTCTCTATGGGCTTTTCATTTATGCCGCCGGAAGCTTTCGGTTTTTGCTGCTGCGGAGCTGAAGAAGCCGCTGCCGTCTGTGAAGCAGCTTCACTCTCTTTTTTGGAAGGTACTTCACTCTTGTTTTCCTCGTCTTTAGGTTCATCTGCCACTTTTTCCTCACCTTCCTCCTGGCCCATCATTATGGAAACTATTTTCTTTGCAGTCGCCAGTGGAAACAGCTGCATCATATGGCTGTCAACCAGGCTGCCTATTTTAAGTGAGAAGGATACTTTCACCACAGGTTCCTCTTCGCTTATCTGCTCCGACAGGGGCTCTGTAAGATCCGTCCATATCTTTGACTTGGGCGGGGATATATTTACCTCCCTCATAAACATGGTAGCCATGGAAGTAGCTGCAGAACCTATCATCTGGTTCATGGCCTCAGATACCGCACTCATTTCTATCTTGCTGAGTTTGGGCTTTTCTTCCTTGGGCTCGCCGCTTCCTCCCATCATGAGATCTGCTATGACAGCCCCATCGGTAACTTTCATCAGAAAAAGATTTTCACCCATTATTCCCCTGGTATACTGGACTTCAAGGGCAATGTTTGGAATTTCAAACTCATTTCTCAGTTTTTTCAAAGTGGTCAGAGTCACTACGGGGGTAGTTATGTTCACCTGCTGGTTTATTATTGTAGAAAGTGCCGTGGATGCGGAGCCCATGGATATATTCCCGATTTCCCCAAGCAGGTCCTTTTCTACATCCGACAACTCAGAGGCATCCTGAGATCCTGTCTTCTTTTCTTCTTCCTTTTTGTCTTCCTTATTCTCATCTTTTTTTCCCTCTTCATTCCCTCCGCCGTTTAAAAGTGCATCTATTTCTTCCTGTGAAAGAAAACCATTCCCATCATTCATCATTTTCCACATCCTTATTTATAATATCTAGTATCTCAACGCCCATGTTTTTTCCTATCACACCAGGCTTTCCATAACAGTACACCTTGTTTTCCACCATCAGTTTCACAGGGCTTTTAGTACTTTCATCCAAGGTAATCACATCCCCTATGTTCAGGTTTAAAAATTCCTCTACCGTAAGATTGGTAGTTCCAAGCACGGCAGAAAGCTGCATTTCCACTATATTCAGCCTTTCTCTGAGTCTTTCCTTGGATTCATTTACCGTATTCTCGTTATTGTCCTGGAACCAGTACTGCACCACCAGCTTATCTAAAACTTTCTCTATGCTCAGGTATGGAATGCATATATTTATAAAAGTATTGTTTTTACCCATTTCTACTGAAAAAGTTATAAGGGCCACAGGATCATTTGGGGCAAGAGTCTGATTCAATGCAGGATTTGTCTCAATGCTCTCAACTTCCGTCTCCACCGGCATCACATCTTCCCAGGCAAGTTTCAAATTGGATATGAGTCCCGTGCTCATCACTTTTATAATATTTTTATCTATATCCGTAAACTCCCTGGGTCTATACTTTCCCGTTCCACTTCCCCCCAAAAGGAGATCTATTATTTCAAACACAAACTGTGGATTTATTTCAAACAGTACAGAACCGCTTAAAGGCGGCATTTTAAATATGGTAAGCACAGTTGGATTTGGTACAGAGTGAATAAATTCCTCATAGGTTATCTGCTGCACCGATTCCAATTTTACCTTGACATTGCTCCTCACCTGGGCGGTTAAATAATTCGAGATTATCCTGGCATAATTGTCATGGATAAGTTCCAAAGTTCTTATATGATCTTTAGAAAATTTCTGGGGGCTCCTAAAATCATAGGGTTTTACTTTTTGTTTTTCATCTTCCTTGGGCACTTCATCAGGAGTAAGCTCTCCTGCAGACAAGGCAGCTAAAAGGTCATCTATTTCATTCTGTGATAATACATCTGCCATTCTATTCCCTCATTTCTCACGAAAATTCTAATTTGAAAGAAGTTTGTCTATATTGATTAACGTAACCACTCTGTTGTCGAGATTTATTATTCCCTCTATATAAGCTTTTTTCTTCTCGTCATTTACCTTTTCAATAATATTTTCATCCAGATCCAAAACTTCATCCACCTGATCTACAGTAACACCTACCAGTTCATCTTCCATTTCAAGTATTATTATACTGTTTTCACTTTTGCCGCTTTTGGGAATATCCATCAAAAGATTTATGTCCAAAAGTGATATTACATTTCCCCTTAAATTTACAAGCCCTTTTATATAAGCTGGTGCCTTGGGAACTTTCGTTATCCCCATGGCATTATTTATACTCTGAACTTTAGCCGTT
This sequence comes from Clostridium lapidicellarium, assembly GCF_041224415.1. Taxonomy (NCBI): domain Bacteria; kingdom Bacillati; phylum Bacillota; class Clostridia; order Eubacteriales; family Clostridiaceae; genus Clostridium; species Clostridium lapidicellarium. The sequence continues at coordinate 18,576 of NZ_JBGFFE010000005.1, forward strand.
TCCACGGCAAACAGCTCGTTATTCAATCTAAATATAACAACCTGCATATTTACACCTCCATGTGAATATGGACATATAAACTATGTACTTCACAGTTTTATACGCATCTTTATCAAAGTTTAGCACTAAATTTAACACTATTCAATTACTTCGTCATAAATCATATCAGCTTTATATTGGTTATAAAATTTTAACTCCAATTTTACATTTCACTATGAATTAACCACTTTGTTAACTGCCTCCAGCACTCTGTCGGGTTGGAAAGGCTTCACAATAAAGTCCCTTGCACCGGCTTTTATTGCATCCATGACCATGGTCTGCTGTCCCATTGCAGAACACATTATTATCTTGGCACTTGAATCAAAAGATTTTATCTCCTTTACCGCCTCTATGCCGTCCATGTCCGGCATCGTTATATCCATTGTGACCACATCGGGTTTTTCCTTCTTGTATAATTCCACAGCTTTTACACCGTTGCTTGCTTCTCCCACTACTTCGAATCCATTTTTTTCTAATATATCCTTTATCATCATCCTCATAAAGGCAGCGTCATCTACAATTAATATTTTAGCCATTTTTTTCCCTCCAATAATTATATACTACTGTTATTTAGCCTATTCCCAAGGCATTTAAAATTTTCTCAAGAGATCCGGGCATAGGAATATAGTAAAAATGCCCGCTCAGCTTGCTTTTATTCTGCATAAGCAATGTTTCTATATCAATCACATAGTCGTCAAACTGCATTGATTCTATAAAGGTGGTCGAAAGTATCGCCCCAAGCATGTCACATGTAACTGCAGGTACGGAAGGTATGACATTAAGCCCTGTAAACTTGGACATGGATGTCATGTAGGAACTGGCTATTATATTTCCCACTTCACATACAGCTGAATTACCCATGTCATCTAGAAATTCCTTCCTTTCCCCCAAAAGCATGTATATAAGATTCAATGCAGTCTCCTTTTTAAATATAAATAGTATATTTCCAGGTGCATCTCCCAGTATTCTCACTATCACCCCTACAACTACCTCGTCTTCGCCTATGTTGTCAAAAATCTCCTGAAAAGGCACTATATTTATAGAAGGTACCGTCATATCGACTTTCCTGTTTAAAAGCTGGGAAAGAGCTGTAGCTGCGTTTCCCGTGCCTATGTTGCAGACTTCCTTTAGCGCATCCAGCTGTATGGGAGTAAGCTCCTTATAGTCCATATCAAATCTCTCCTTATACCAGGTAGGCAACATCCAATATAAGCGTTACGAGTCCGTCACCAAGTATTGTTGCCCCCATGTATTCTTTCAAATTCTGCAGAGTTTTCCCAAGCGGCTTTATGACAATCTCCCTCTGTCCGAAAAGCGCGTCCACCATGAGTCCTACAGTTTTCTCCCCTACTTTTACTATGACGATGTATTTTTTCCTGCTGTCCGATTTTTCAATTCCCAGTTTCTGATACAGCCTTACAAGTGGTACGACATCTCCGTTGTATATTATAACTTCCTTATTGCTTGTCCTTTTAACTAAATCGTCACTGTAATCTATGACCCTGTCCACATATCCAAGGGATATGGCCATGGTTTCATTTCCGGCCCCCACGAGCAGAACTTGAATTATCTGCAGTGTAAGCGGAAGCCTTATTATAAAGGTAGATCCCCTGTCCTTTTCACTTATGAGATCCACACTTCCTCCCAGGGAAGATATCTTGGTCTTTACTACATCCATGCCGACTCCCCTGCCTGAAATGTCGGTTACTTTTTTATTGGTGCTGAATCCCTGCATGAATATGAGATTTTTTATATCGCTTTCTGACATTCCTTCAGTATTTATACCCATGTCCTCCGCTTTTTCACGGACTTTGTCCACAGGTATTCCGCCGCCGTCATCTTCAACTTTTATAACTGCCTTGGTGCCTTCCTGGTAGGCAATGAGCCTTATCTTTCCCACAGGATCCTTGCCCTTTGCAATTCTCTCCTCATTGGGCTCTATGCCGTGATCTGCGGCGTTTCTGATTAAATGGATAAGCGGTTCGCCAATTTCATCTATTACCGTCCTGTCAAGTTCTGTGTCCGCACCCTGAATTATAAGTTCCATTTTTTTGTCCAGCTCTACGGACAAATCCCTTACCATCCTGGGGAATCTGCTAAATACGGTATCAAGAGGCAGCATCCTGATTTTCATGACCAGGTCCTGGAGATCCGAAGTAGTCCTTGCTACCTGCTCAAGTGTCTCGTTTAATTCAGTTAATTTATAGTTGCTGCTTATCTGCTCAAGTCTTGTCCTGTTTATAACCAGCTCAGAAACCATATTCATAAATTTATCCAGCTTCTCCAGATCAACCCTCACAGACTGGTGAACCTTTCTTCTTTTTTTCTTGGCCGCAGGTTTTTTATTTTCCTTTTTGGCGGCGGCAGCAGTTTCCTTGTCAGCCTTGGACTTTTCAACTTTGGCCTTTATCTGGCCTTCCTTATCCGCGTCTTCCTTTATCATCTCGGCTTTTATGGACTTGATATCCACGTCCTCTACTTCAACCTTCTCTATTTCAGATATATTGTTTATGGTATTGTACACTTTTTCCCTGCTGCTTTTAGACAAGAAAACAAGCTGTATCTCAAATTCAAAGTTTTCGCTCTCTATGTCTTCAGTACCCGGCACTGACTTTATTATCTCCCCGATCTCCTCCAGGTTCTTGAATATGAGAAAGGCCCTGGCCGACTTAAGCAGCGTACTTTCACTGAGGTTGATCTTTATTGCAAAGGCATTAAAACCCTTGTCCTTCGCCTGCTTGACTACATTTATGTCATATTCGTTTAATTTTACGGAAGAATCGACAATATCCTTGTCACCGGGCTCGGGCTTTGCCGCAGTTTCCTTTTTTACATTTTCCTGTCCTTTGGAAGCTGCCTGGGGATTCCCGGAAATCTTTTCAAGTTCCCCCATGATGCCTTCAATAGGTACTTCTTCATCTACCCCGTCCTCTATATTTTTTATCATCTTCTCAAGGGTATCCAGACATTTAAACAGCACTGTCACAACGTCCTGTGTAACTTTAAGCTGTCCATCCCTAAATTCAGATAATACATCCTCCATTTTATGGGTGAGTTCCGTCACCTTGTTAAATCCCATGGTGGCTGCCATTCCCTTTATGGTATGTGCAACTCTAAAAATTTCATTCACCTTATCTATATTATCTGGTTCCTGTTCAAGCTGAAGCAAGGACTCATTCAGCGTCTGCAAATTATCCATTGCCTCTTCAAGAAACATATCCATATACTGTGATGTATCCATTTTCTCCCTCCTTATAGCTTTCTGTACATAAAGGTAGATGCCTTCTCAAAACCATAGTCCTTGTAATTGTAAATGCTCTCGGTGGCCCCGACAAACAGCAGCCCTCCCTTTTTTAAAGACCGGCTAAATTTTTTATATATTTTATCCTTTATGTCCTGATTAAAATATATCACCACGTTTCTGCATATTATCAGGTCAAAATTGTCATCGTAACTGTCCAATATCAAGTCGTGTTTTTTGAAGGTAACCAATTTTTTTATTTTATCGCTTATAATATATTTATCGTCTTTTATTATAAAATACTTATTTAAATATTCCTTTTTTACATTTTTTATTTCCGATAAAGCATATTCTCCTTTTCTGGCCCTCTCTATTATTGTGCTGTCTATGTCGGTTGCAATTATTTTATGTTTCCCGCCGGGGTTCAACTCATATAAATATATGGCCACCGAATATGGCTCGGCTCCAATTGAACAGGCTGCACTCCATATTTTTAGAGAATCGCTCCTGGAAAGCAGTTCTTCTTTCAGCTTTAGCTTGAATTCCCCGAATATTTCCGGGTTCCTAAAAAATTCGGATACATTTATAGTTATAAAATCCAGAAACTTCTGTCTCTGGCCCCCGTCCTTTCTCAAAAGTGCTATATACTCCTCTATGGTATTCACCCCGACTCTGGACATGAGGCTTCTAATCCGCCTGTGAAGCTGTTTGGGTTTGTAGGCAGAAAGGTTTATATTAAATTCCCTCAATACCCATCTTTCAAAATAATCCATATCCGCATCCATAGATCTACCTCCTGCCAAGTTTTATTATCTTCAAAATTTCGCTGGCTATTTTGTCCACAGGAAGGACCAGATCAACTTTGCCGGTGGCATAAGCCGCTTTGGGCATTCCATAAATAGTGCAGGTGGATTCAGCTTCCGATATGGTAATTCCACCGCCTTTTTTGATCTCCACGGTTCCATTTGCACCATCTCGTCCCATGCCCGTCAGAACCGCACTTATGATATTTCCTCCATACACCCTGGAAGCAGATAAAAACAGTTTATCCACAGAAGGCCTTACGCCCCAGATTGCAGGTTCCTTATTGAGATGTATTTTTTTGTCTCTCCAGACTTCCATGTGAAATCCGCCCGGAGCTATGTAAACAGTATTTTTGACCGCATTCATACTGTCCTGTGCTTCCATAACTTTTATGTCAGAATTGGAATCGAGTCTTTCCGCAAAGGCTTTTGTAAACCCCGAAGGCATGTGCTGCACAACAAATACGGGCACTCCCATATCTTCGGGAAATTTTGTTATAACTGAATACAATGCCTTGGGTCCTCCGGTGGATGCACCTATTACCACCGCATCTATATTTTTTCTGGTTCCCCCAATTTCACCGTTTTCCCCATGCACTGCAGATACCGGTACCGCATCAGAAACATTCACCGACTTTTTCACATTTCTACAAGCCGCCCTTATTTTCTTTATCAGATTAATTTTTATTTTTTCTATATCCAGCGATATGGTGCCGGATGGCTTGGGCAAAAAATCAAATGCACCTGCTTCAAGACACTCCATAGTAAGTTTAGTGCCTTCTTTTGAAATGCTGCTTAAAACTATCACAGGTATAAAAATTCCCCTCCTTTTCAATTCACGGAGGGCAGCTATGCCGTCCATCCTGGGCATTTCCACGTCAAGAGTCACTACATCGGGATACACTTTCCAGAAATTTGAGGAAAGCTTGTTTAAAAAATCCTCGCCGTTTCTGGCAGTGCCAATGACCTCCATACAGGGATCGTCATTTATCATATCCGAAATTATCTTTCTCATAAACGCAGAATCATCTACCACTAAAACTTTAATATTTCTCAAAATGTCATCACTCCATCAATTCTAAATTTCCCTTATTCCCATTCCCACTGTCTTTATTTTAACTGATCCGTCCGAAGTATCAAGTATCATAGTTCTGCCCTTATTGCCGCCCAGATCTTCTGCCAATATGGAGATAGAACATTTTTCCAGCATGTGTTTTACGGCTTTTCCGTTCCTGTTTCCTATATCCATCATCACACTTTTGTCCGGAAAGTTAAACATGGATGCTCCTCCAGCTATTTTTGCCTTTAAATTTCTTCTATTTACACCTAATTTCTCCAATTTTTCTATAAGCAGGGGAATAGCCAGATCAGCAAATTTCAAGGGATTTTTCTTATTGCTGAACTGGGTACTGTCCGGCAGCATTATATGTGCCAGACCCCCTATGTTCGATTTATCGTCATATAGTGCTATACCTACACAGGAACCCAAACCGATAGTTATGATCCTGTTTGGAGAGCCTGCAGTATTCATATCTGCTATTCCCACCTTTATTTCCTTTATTTCGCTTACCTCCATAAACATGCAACCTCTCAATTCAAATTATATAAGTCATATGAGTTCCTTTTCCTTATCCGTCAATATTTTTGCCATGTTCAAAAATATCACTATCTTCTCGTCTATCTTTATGAGCCCCTTAACATATCTCTTTGATATTCCCGCTATTATCTCCGGAGGTACTTCTATATCGCTTTCCTTTACATCTCTTACTTCAGATACCTCATCGACTATTACCCCTATTTTATTTCCGTCCTGCTTTGTGACTATGATTTTCGACTGATCCCCCTTCTGATCTGCGCCAAGTCTAAATCTTTTAGAGAGGGATATTATAGGGAGTATATTTCCCTCGTAGTTTATAACTCCTTCCACAAAATCAGGTGAGTCGGGCAGCTTTGTGGTTTCTTTATACCCTAAAATTCTCTCTATCTCCATAATATCCGTGGCATAGTATTCATCGCCTATACTAAATATCAACACTTTTATCTCCTTATTGCCCATTATAAAATCCTCCTTAATTATTAAAATAAATTAAATTTCATAGTACAAATTTATCTACCATTATATTTCCATCCTTTAAATAGGCATGTACATTTTTACCCGGGGACTCCAGTACCTTTTCCCTATCCCCCACTTTAAATATGGTATTGTGGTAGGCTACATCGGCCCATATGCTGCCTTTGCTTCCCACCTGAAGTGTCGTAGACACACCTGCCATACTGCCGACAATCTTGCATCTGACTTCCTTTTGAGAACTCAAAATTCCTCCCCTTGCCACACTTCCTTCCCTTTCAAACTCAATAGAGTCACTTCCTGCAATAGTTGATACGTACTCTCCTTTTCCTGTAATAAGCACGCTCCCCGAACTCTGTATATTCGAATCCTGACAGTAGGATATATTTACATTTACAGGAAGCCCGAGTGTATTTTCAAAATATTTTATTTTGCCATTTACCCCATCTATCAGCTCATTCAGCTCAAGATAATTTTTTATGCTCACAGGTCCCATTCCCATAAGTCTGGTCTTTATGTACCTGACTATATCGTCTTCACTATCCTCTTCATTCTGGGCATTCAAATCGGCAATTATATTTATTCCGAGCCTCAGAAGAATTTTGAATTTATTTTCCAGAAGTATTTTTATTATCTCTCCATCGCTTTTGTTGCACCCAAGTAAGTTATATGATTTTATTTCATCCACAACCTGCATCAATTTATCCAAATTTTGGTTGAATTTTTTCAGGTGTTCCACCGCATGAAGTTTTTTTACATTGTCTCCGCCGCCGTATATCTTGGACGCTACAATACTGCCGCCTATGGTTATGCTGCCTGCCGCACTTATATCGGCCCTTTCAACTTCCCTGTCTATGACAAGATCATTTCCGCACTTTACTTTCATTCTCTCTTTGACGCCACCATGTATGACTACATCCCCTATAAATTTCACGTTTCCAGTACTTAAATCCACATCGCCGTTTATTTCATGAACCTGGTGAACATAAAAGGTGTTTCCCTGTACGGAAGGTTTGCCATCAATAATTGCCTCAACTGTGTTTTTATCTTTGAGAATACATCCCGTACCGGCTTTAAGTTTCAATTTTTTGCCTTTTTGACATTTTATAATCTTCCCGTATACATCGCAGCCATTTTCGCCTTCGGTACCAACATGTTTTACTGCAATTACGTCCCCTTTTCTAACCGCATTCACAGCTCCTATGCTTTTAAAATCCACATTACCTACCATATCTTCCTTTAAATCTGCAAAAGTTTTAAATTTCGCCTCTATCCGATCATCTTCTCCATCTACCGGCTTTTTCCCCTGTGCCACAAGTATTTTTTTATTGGTTTTTACTACTTTTTTCAAATTTTCTTCTATTATACCATAAACTATTTTATTATTGGATAACTCTTCTTTAATTTCCTCGGCAGTATATTCAGGCGGCTGCGTGCTCTTCACCACCCCGGCTTCAAGAGTTAATCTGGAGCTTTCAGGCGTGTCTTTCAATGCATACTCATTTTTAGGCGTATACCTAACTTCAGCATAGGCCTTCATTTTATCGTGAGGTACATGTATGCTGAACTCTCTCTTAGCTTCTTCCTCCTGAAAGACCACTTTTATATCACTGTTTGAAAAAACTTCACATCCTTTTTCAACTTCAGCTCCATCTACAAAAATCGACATGTATTTGCTTCTGCAAATTACCGCAGGCCTGCCCTTTGCCGCAGGATCCTTTACAATTATCCTTCCCTGCTCCACCCTGACAGTGCCGCTGCTTTCATCAGGATTCAAGGGTGCCATATTCCTTTCAGCATCATCCAGAAAAACCTCAATTACAGTTTTTTTCTTAAAAAAAGATTTTTTCTGTTTCAATATTCTGTATTTCAACTGTTCCTTGGGCTTATTCAGCTCATAACTGGCAGATTTCAAACAATCTTCCAGCGAAATTCCCCGAAAAATTTTCTTCATATAAATCAATCACTTCCCCATTCAACATAAACACAAAATTCACCGGCACTCCTCAATTCCGAATTGTCCTGATCTTCATCTGACATATTTCGTCTTCTTAAAATTATTTATATCCCCTTTTATTTCCTCGTCGTATGCCTGCATTATCTTGAGAAGTATTTCATTATTTGAAGAATTAAATTTAATATTTCCCAGACTTTTTACAGGAAGTACCTTAGGAGAAGTACCCGATATAAACACCGCATCAAATTTATCTATATCCTCACAGCTCACATCTTTCTCCAATACATCCAGCCCGAGTCTGCCGCAGATCTTAATTATAATGCTCCTCGTAGTCCCGGGCAGCACTCTTTTGAGGGGCGGGGTTATAACCTTTTCATCTTTTATCATAAATATATTGGACTTGCTTCCTTCGGTTATATTTCCACTATTGTCTACAAGAATCGCCTCAAATATATTGCTTTCCCTTATCTTTTTGCCAACCCGTGCCCTGTACTCCTGATTTATCACCTTGGCATTCGGATTTTCCCTCTCAACTTGAAAAAAGTCAGTTCTTACTCCTGTTTTATAATCTTCGGGAACGGGATAATGGTGTTCTACGAAATAAGCTAAAAATCTGCGGCCTCTATAGAAATTAAATATAAGTTTCACATTTCCGGCATAGATTTTATTTATATCTATCAATTTAAGTATTTCATCTGCAATTTCTCTCCTGCCAAGCCACAATTTAAGTCCAGTTACATTAAAAGAATTATCCAGCCTATCCAAATGAGCTTTTAAAAATAAAGGCTTCCCATCTATTATACGGATTACTTCATAGAGAGATTTCCCCTTTTCCAACACATCATCGTTAAATTTCTCCTTGTTTTTCACCTCATTGTCTTCTAAAAAGAATTTACTGAAACACTCATCCATTATAAATACCTTCTTTAAAATTTAATCAAATATCAACTTATATTTTATCATTATCCCGGACAATTTCCCACTTAGTTCCGCGGGAGTATTGCAAATGAAAGTGCAAATAATCCATGAGCTGAAAACAGGATCCTGGCCGCCGAAGTGTGCCACTTACGGCAGGGCAAATCAATATTCCGACCCGTCACAAAGTATGCCACCTACAGCAGGGCAAATCAATATATAGCACGGTATATAGGGAAGTAATCGATAAACTACAGGGAGAGAGAACTGCCCGGACAAAGCTTGTCTTTTATAGATGGAGAACTAGCCGGAGGCATGCACTGCATCATAAAAAGAGAATTGCTCGGGTGGACATGCAGTGCATCGTAATAGAATTGCCCGGATGGACATGCCACCATAGAATAGGATAGGAAATTACTTAAGCGGACATGCACTGCATGCATCATAAAGAGAAAATTGCTTTGGTGAATATGCCTACCATCCCAAAGAGAGAAACATCCGGAGGGACATGCCATTATACAGAGAAAATTGCCAGTTGGGCACATCTAACGTTTCAAAGAGGGAACTAGCTGAAAGGACACGTCATCGTAGAGAAAATTGCCCGGATGGACTGCTTACTGTTCAAAAAATTGCTTGGGGAGACATGCCTACCCCTCAAAAAGAGAACTAAGCCGGAGGGACATGCCACCACACAGGGAAAAGACTGCCTTATGGAGAAAGAACTTTCAACAAGGAGATGTAGATTATCTGGATAGGCGGCTACTTTACAGATAGAGGACTCCACAAGGAGATAATTGATCGGAGGGATAATTGCTCGAGTGGACATTCCATGCCACTGCAGAGGAAACAAGACTGCAAAATATGCAGAGCAGCAGCTGGCATATAAATGAGTGAACGGGCGGAAAATAAATGTTGAATTGGCAAAACAAGCTGCTCTGCAGATTGGAGTACTTCTTGTTTACAGTTTGTTAACAGCCCCCGGGGGCTGTTAACAAACTGTAAACAAAATAGGACATCATGCAATTTATGTATGACCAACGCGAGAATATTCTCAGGTAAATAATCTCAAAGATACAAGAGGACAACATTCACATCACAGCTAAAACTTATGGGTTTTTTGCAATATCCCCGAATTTTGAACTAAACATGAGTGGGAAACACTGTCCAGCCAGGTAACCTCCAGAAAATAGAAGTTTGAACTTTAAACTGCCTATATGATATTATAGAAAAGAACAAAATTCAAAGCTTAAAAACAAATGAGGTGATTCTTTGACAAAACTTGCCATATTCGACGTTGACTTTACTTTAACAAACCGGGAAACCCTTGTGGAATTTTACACATTCATGTTGAAAAAAAATCCAAAACTCATATTGTACGCACCTTTTGGAATTATATCTGCCTTTTTATTTATAATTGGTTTATTCAGTGCAAAAAGAGCCAAGGAAAATTTTATTTCATTCATAAATGGAATAAATGAAGAAAAAATGAAACATTTAACAGCAGAATTTTATAAAAAGAGGATGTGCAAAATATTCTACAGCGATGCCCTTGATACAATGAAAAAATTTAAAAATAAGGGCTACAAAATATATCTCATCTCTGCATCTGCAGAATTTTACCTGAGAGAACTTTATAGAATAAAAGAAGTGGACAAAATAATAGGTACCACATTTTTAATCAAAAATGGTAAACACTACAATAAAATCATAGGTAAAAACTGCAAAGGGGATGAAAAAGTGAGGAGGCTCAAGGAATCCCTGAAAAATGATGGCATAAAAGTTGATTTCAAAAATTCATATATGTTCTCTGACTCCCTGGCGGATCTTCCATTATTCAATGCAGTGGGAAATCCATATCTGATAAATTACAAGAAAAATAATCCGTATAACATAAAGGTGCTGAATTGGAAGTAAAGAGTGAATTTACAGTTTTTATATTCATTGTTTGTTCATAATTCATTTACAATTTGTTCATGACCCCCGGGGGTAGCTTGGCCACCCGAGCCATCCGAGCCATCCAAGCCACCCAACCACTCTGCAACCCAGAAGCTCCGCCAACCCAGCAAAAAAAAGTTCAAATATTGGTGACTTTCAATTGAAAATTCACCAAATTTGAACTTTACAGTTTCATATGAGTTTATTCCTGCGATAACTGCTGATAATAAGCTGAAACTTCCTTGAATTCATCTTCCTCAGGTATAACGAGCTCAGCTGCTGATTCATTGCCTTCAACTTTAAATAGATAAACAGAGCTATCCTGTGGATTTTTAACTATGGCATATTCATTTTCCTTGAATTCAAAACCGTCAACTACTTCACAGGGAACCATATTTCCATCTTCATCTTCCAGGTTCACTATCAGCGGTTCATGGTCTCCACAACTGCTGCATCCACAGCCGCAATCATTAACATTTTCATCTTCACTGCTGCAATTGCAGCCTTGTTTGTTTAATTCATCTTCATCCATGATATATACCCGGTTAACCTTAAAGGTGGATATCCTATCAACATTATAACCTCGTTCTGGGCTCACACCGCAGCGGAATTTCTGTAAAATCTTCCGGCATGTATATTAAAAGCTATAATTTGTAGTTATAATCCTACCGGGGATATTCACCTCCTTTTTTATCGTTATATTTTAATTCTACCCTTAATTGCAGTATAATAAAAGCCTTTTTTAGTTAAAAGTAAAAAAAATATCGGGCATTTCCTGCCCGATATTTTCAAATACTATTATTGTTCATTTGCAAGCTTTTTGTATCCTTCAATTCTCTCGAATGCATCTTTCTTAGTCTTTGCAAACAGAGCTTCTGCTTTTTCAGGAGACTGTTTAACAAGTGAAGAGTATCTAACTTCGCCCATCAAGAAGTCTTTGAAATCTCCAGTTGGCTCTTTGGAATCAAGGCTGAATGCTTTCTTGCCCTCTTCCTTCAACTGAGGATTGTATCTGTAAAGTGACCAGTATCCACAATCAACGGCTTTCTTGATTTCTCTCTGGCTCTTGCCCATTCCGGCTCTCAGTCCGTGGTTGATACATGGAGCATAAGCTATTATGAGAGATGGTCCTTTATAAGCTTCTGCCTCTTTCATTGCTTTAACTGCCTGAGCTTTGTCTGAACCTATGGCAATCTGAGCTACATATACATATCCGTAAGTCATAGCCATTCTTCCAAGATCTTTCTTCTTTGTCTTTTTACCACTTGCCGCAAATTTAGCTACAGCAGCTGCAGGGGTAGATTTTGATGATTGTCCACCTGTATTTGAATAAACTTCTGTATCAAGTACAAGTACATTTATATCTTCTCCCGATGCAAGTACGTGGTCTAAACCGCCGTATCCTATATCATAAGCCCAGCCGTCTCCACCAACTACCCAGTGAGATCTCTTGATTAAGAAATCTCTGTTATCATAGATTTTGTTGAGTACGGGGTCGTTTCCTTTTTCTTTTTCAAGTAAGGCTGTTATCTTGTCAGCTCTTTCTCTTGTGCCTTCACCTTCATACATATTTTCAATCCAGTCTTTCAAAGCAGCTTTAAGCTCTCCGCTTATGTTGCCCTCTATGGCTTTCTGCATGTTCAGCTTAAGTCTTTCTCTTATCTGTTTTACTCCTAAGACCATACCAAGTCCATATTCAGCATTGTCTTCAAACAGTGAGTTAGCCCAAGATGGACCATGTCCTCTATAATTAGTAGTGTATGGAGTTGTTGGTGCAGAAGCTCCCCAGATTGATGAGCATCCTGTTGCATTGGATATCATCATTGTATCTCCGAACAACTGAGTTGCAAGTTTAACGTAAGGAGTTTCTCCACATCCTGCACAGGCTCCTGAGAACTCAAGCAGCGGCTGTTCAAACTGGCTTCCTCTTACATTGAATTTGTTCATAGGGTTTTTCTTAGGTGATACGGACATAGCGTAATCCCAAGCTTTTGATTTATACAACTGAGTTTCAATTGGCTTCATAACAAGAGCTTTGTCTTTTGCAGGACATATGTCTGCACAGTTTCCACATCCCTGACAGTCAAGCGGTGAAACAGCTATGGTAAATTTAAGTCCCTTTGCTCCGTTGGCATCCTTGTGATCAAATCCCTTAGGTGCTTTGGAAGCTTCTTCCTCAGTAGTAAGTATAGGTCTTATAGCTGCATGAGGACATACAAATGAGCACTGGTTGCATTCTATGCATTTATCTACCTGCCATTCCGGAACAAATGTAGCTATTCCTCTCTTTTCATAAGCTGCAGTTCCTGCAGGGAATGTACCATCTTCCATTCCTACGAAAGTGCTTACCGGAAGTTTGTCTCCATCCTGTCTGTTCATAGGATCTGCTATCTTCTTGATAAATTCAGGAACTTCTCTTGTAGCGGCAGCTTCTTCTGAAGCATTCTTCCATGAAGCAGGTACGTCTACCTTGACTACAGATTTAACACCCTGATCTATAGCTGCATTGTTCATGTCAACAATTTTTTGTCCTTTTCTGCCGTAAGATGTAACAACTGCTTCTTTCAGGTATTTAACAGCATCCTCTATAGGTATGATGTTGGTAATCTTGAAGAAAGCGGACTGACATATCATGTTTATTCTTCTGCCAAGTCCTATATCATTGGCAATTTTCACAGCGTTTAATGTATAAAATTCGATATCATTATTTGCTATATATCTCTTTACCGAAGCAGGCAATTCCTTTTCAAGTTCTTCTGGAGTCCAAATTGTATTTAACAGGAATCTGCCGCCTTTTTTAAGTCCCTCAAGTACATTGTATTTATGAACGTAGGACTGGTTGTGAACAGCAATGAAATCAGCTTTATCTATAAGATAAGGTGATTTTATCGGTGATTTACCAAATCTCAAGTGGGAAACCGTTATACCTCCGGATTTCTTGGAGTCATATGCGAAATATCCCTGTGCATACATGTCTGTGTGGTCTCCTATGATCTTTATTGCACTCTTGTTTGCTCCTACAGTACCATCGGATCCAAGTCCCCAGAACTTACAAGCTGTAGTTCCCTTTGGAGTTGTCTCTATATCTTCTCCTACATTCAAGGATGTATTTGTAACATCATCCACTATTCCTATAGTAAATCCGTTCTTTGGATTATCTAATTTAAGGTTTTCAAATACCGGAAGAATATGTGATGGCAGTGTATCTTTGGAACCTAATCCGTATCTTCCTCCAACTATAACAGGTTGTCCTTCTTTGCCATAGAATGCATTCTTAACATCCAGATAAAGAGGTTCTCCAATTGATCCTGGTTCCTTTGTTCTATCTAAAACTGCAATTTTCTTAACAGTCTTTGGTATATATTTAAAGAAATGTTTTATTGAGAATGGCCTGTACAGATGAACTGTAAGTACTCCTACTTTTTCACCCTTTGCAGTCAGATAGTCCACAACTTCCTCTACTGCTTCACAGACGGAACCCATAGCTATTATAATTCTATCTGCATCTTTTGCTCCGTAATAGTTAAACAGGTGATATTCTCTTCCTGTAAGTTGGCTTATTTTTCCCATATAACCTTCAACTATGTCAGGTAGAGCATCATAATATTTGTTAGGTGCTTCTCTCTCCTGGAAGTATATATCAGGGTTTTGAGCTGTACCACGAGTTACAGGGTGATCCGGATTCAAAGCTCTTCTTCTAAATGCATTCAATGCATCCCAGTCAACCAATTTTGCCAGATCTTCATATTCCAGCATTTCAATTTTCTGAATTTCATGGGAAGTTCTAAAACCATCAAAGAAGTTTAAAAATGGAACTCTTCCTTTTATTGCAGATAAATGTGCTACTCCGGCAAGATCCATAACTTGCTGTACCGAACTCTCCGCAAGTAGTGCAAAACCTGTCTGTCTGCAGGCCATAACATCCTGGTGGTCGCCAAATATGTTAAGTGAATTAGCTGCAACTGCCCTGGCTGTTACCTGGAATACTCCTGGAAGCAATTCTCCTGCAATCTTATACATATTAGGTATCATAAGAAGTAAACCTTGTGATGCAGTATAAGTTGTAGTTAAAGCTCCTGCCTGAAGCGAACCGTGAACTGCTCCAGATGCTCCTGCTTCTGACTGCATTTCCATAACTCTCACTTGCTGCCCGAATAAGTTTTTCTTGCCCTGGGCTACCCATTCATCCACATGTTCTGCCATTGGAGATGAAGGAGTTATTGGATAGATAGCTGCTACATCAGTAAATGCATAGGAAATATAAGCTGCTGCTGTATTTCCATCCATAGTCTTCATTCTACTCATAAAAATTCCTCTCCTTTTTAACTATTGTAAATTTTGAATAATATTTGTGCTTTTTAATTTTATTTAAACTAATACAGTAATTATATCACAATTAGTACAGCAATTGCACTGCAAGTGAAAATTTTAATTAAAAAGTACAAAATCCAGTTTTATTTTTATTTTTTATTTAACCCTACAGTTTTACTATACAGCAAAACGACAAAATTTTAAATACAAAAAACAATTTTTAAAAAATTTTTGTATACGATTATCCATCATTCGACTGATTTAGCTGTACTACAGATATAATTTTTTTAAAATACAGCCTGTATACAATAATTTTCGGGCGGCAATATGAAAGGTCGGGCACTGCTTTACTACCCAGGTGCACGGCGGCAGTGCCCGAATCCTGATAAATCACCGGGCATGAAAAAAGATCATCCTTTCGTTAACAAATAGACAATCTATCTTAATTTACAAATTATTCATCAATTGTTTACAAATTGTTCATGACCCCCGGGGGTTGCCCGTCCACCTATCCCATCTGGCGGGTTTCCGGACTATTTTGCAAGCAGTTTGCCCAGTTCTTCAGCCTTTTTCAGTTCATCGTCGGTAGGGGCTTCTTTAACTGCCAACTCTCCGACAACCTTGAATCCATAATCCTCTACAGTCTTCTTCCAGTCTTTCAAAAATTTTCCTTCATCCCAGCCGTAGGAGCCGAAAAGTACAACTTTCTTTCCCTGCAGGGGAATAAGTTTGAATTCCTTAATAAAAGGAGCCATATAATCCTGTTCTATTTTGTTATTGTCAAGGGACGGACTTCCAAAGGCCACGGCGTCAGCGGAAGTTACATCCCCGACTTTTGCGTCCTGCACATGCTTTGCCGCAACTTTTGCACCTTCACCTTCCGCACCTTTTATGATGCTATTTGCCAATACTTCCACATTTCCACCGTCGCTCCAATATATTACAGCAATATTTTTCATATAATTACCTCCCCTTTTTTATTATCAAGCAAGTACACCACAGCAGTCTATATTATTTATATTTCTACACCATGATCCGTTTTTCCTGCCAGAAATCAAAAATATAAATACTTTTTTCACAAAGTCAACTGATCATATACTGTACTTTTCTATCAGATTTACGATTTTATCCACTCCATGTCGGGCCGGACTCGCTTTCATGTTATTTATGTACTTATTTCTGGAATCATAAAGTTTCTGTATCCTGTCCAAAAATATTTCCCGGGTCATTCCCTCCTCCTGCAGCACCATGCTGTATCCGCTCTTTTCAAAGGAAGCCGCATTTAAAATCTGATCCCCCCTGCTGGATGCCTTGGACAGCGGAACAAGCAAATTGGGCTTTTTAAGTGCAAGCAGTTCGAATATGACATTTGCACCTGCCCTAGATACAACTATATCCGCCGCATTCATTATATGAGGAAGCTCTTTGCTTATGTATTCAAATTGAATATAACCCTTTCTCACGTTCAGTGATTTGTCTGTATTCCCCTTCCCGCATATATGAACTATGTTAAATGTTCTAAGGAGTTCATTCAAGGAATTCCTAACCATATTATTTATAAACCTGGAGCCGAGACTTCCGCCTATTATAAGAAGAATTGGCCTGTCGTTTGTAAAACCGCACAATCTCCTGCCAATTATCCTGCTTCCATCTAAAAGCTCCTGCCTTATGGGAGTTCCCGTAAGGACTGCATCGTGTCCCTTTATATTTTTCAGGGATTCCGGAAATGTAACACAGACTTTTGTACAATAGGGCATGGATATTCTGTTTGCAAGTCCAGGTGTAATGTCCGATTCATGGATTATAACGGGCACCTTGTTCAGATGTGCAGCAATAACAACCGGCACTGAAACAAACCCTCCCTTTGAAAATACTATATTGGGTTTTTCCCTCTTCATTACAATTGCGGCCTGAAATATTCCCTTCAGTACCCTGAAAGGATCTGTAAAATTTTTTATATCAAAATACCTTCTCAGTTTCCCGCTTGAAATGACATGGTATTTTATTTTCTCATCCCCAACTATCTTTCTCTCGATTCCATTTTCAGTTCCTATATACTGTATTTCATATCCCAGTTCCCTTAACTTGGGCACAAGTGCCAGATTAGGCGTAACATGTCCTGCAGAACCTCCGCCCGTCAGAATTATCTTTTTCAAAGCGTACTTCCTCCCCTTACAAAATATAATATTCATAATGCCAGTATTCAAGAAGTCAATCTAAAATCCTTCACTATGATCTGAATGCTTTTATTTCCGTTAAATTCATTTATAGATGGTGAAAATATAAAATCCATTCTTATGCTGTGGAAATTATTGTTTAAAATTTCGTTTCCCTTCCTGTCTCCATATGTCCTGAGAATCAATTCCCTGAATTTTTTACCTCCGTTAAAATCCAACGCGTCGATTTTTTTCAGGCTGCTTTTTAGTCGGCAAAATAATTTCAGCACATTTTTATCTTTTCCTAAAAAATATACTCTGAATACCTCTATATTTTTTTCACCAAAAATAGGTGCCGGATTTCCCTTTCCAAAAGGTTGCAATTTTCCCATGTCCCTAAGCATACCAAAAGATATATCTTCCAGGGGAAGCCTTTTGTCTATTCTAATTCTAGGTACAATATCATCATCTGTAAGTTTGCAGTTTTCATTAAGTTTTTTCCTCAGATTATCTATATTTTCAGTATCTATAGACAGCCCTGCCGCCAGTGGATGTCCTCCAAAATTGTTCATCAATTTTTTACATTTTAAAAGTTCCTCAAACATATTGTATCCTTCTATGGATCTTCCCGAGCCTTTAGACTGGTCCGCACTTTTGGTTATAACTATAGAAGGCACATTGTACCTTTCCTTGAGCCTCCCTGCAACTATACCTGCTATACTTTCGTGTATATCATCTTCCCGGACCACAAGTACCTTGTCTTTTTTCAAATCAGAATTTTCCACTTTTTCAATTGCCTTATCCAGCCCTTCATTGGTCATCTGCTGTCTCTTAAGGTTCAGCTCATGAAGTTTTCGGGCAAGTTCCCGTGCCCTGGCAGAATTTCTGCACAGCAGAAGCTCAAGGGCCACAGACGCGCTGTCAAGTCTTCCTGTAGCATTTATGCAGGGCCCTATAATAAAACCTACATGGTAGGAATTTATAATTTTTCCGTTCAGGGAAGTTTCATATATCAATGCCCTCATGCCTATATTTTTGGTATTATTCAACATCCTGAGACCGTTTTTAGCTATGCTCCTATTCTCTCCAAGTAAATCCACCACATCGCATATGGTACCTATGGCCGCATATTCTATAAATCCAAAGGCTTCTTCCTCTCTCATCCCAAATCTCCTGTAGAGCATCTGGATAAATTTAAAGGCCACTCCCGCACCACAGAGCTGTTTAAAAGGATAAGGACAGCCTTTCTGTTTTGGATCAATGACAGCATCTGCCGATGGTATGAGAAATTTCCTGATGCCCTCATCCGAGTAATCAAATGGTATGTCGTGATGATCCGTAACTACCACGGTCATTCCAAGTTCTTTTGCCCTTTTGATCTGATCCAGGGCGGAAATACCGTTGTCACAGGTTATTATAACTTCAATTCCTTCACTTTTCAGCTGCTCCACACTGTGGATATTCATTCCGTATCCTTCTTTAACCCTGTCGGGTATGTGGTATTTTACTCTTGCACCGCACCTCAAAAGTCCACTGTACAATATATAGGTGCTTACAACTCCATCCACGTCATAGTCGCCGTATACAGCTATGCTTTTATTTTTTTCTATAGCCCTGTATATTATTTCAGTACCTTTTTTCATGTCCTTCATAATAGCAGGATCAATCAGTTTGTTCAGAGACGGATTTATAAAGTTTTCTATATCATCTGCACCGGTTATTCCCCTATTGGCAAGAATTTGTGCCATAGTTTCACTTATTCCCGTCCTTCTGGAAATAGCTTTTATATTTTTACCGCATCTTCTCAGCATCCACTTTGCATTCAAAAACAACACCAGCCTTATAGCAATTTACAATTGACAATTTACAGTTGACAATTATAAATCGTCAATCGTCAATTGAGCTCAATATCTGTACAGAGGGATTTCGCAGGGCCTTATTCACAGCTCTGACTAT
Source organism: Clostridium lapidicellarium (assembly GCF_041224415.1). Taxonomy (NCBI): domain Bacteria; kingdom Bacillati; phylum Bacillota; class Clostridia; order Eubacteriales; family Clostridiaceae; genus Clostridium; species Clostridium lapidicellarium. The sequence goes on from NZ_JBGFFE010000005.1 coordinate 37,957, forward strand.
ATCCGCATCATCAATTTCATCCCACCGAACTTCACTGCAGGAATTACAGCAGTCGTGAAACCTCCTGTACATAAGTTCCCATTCCACGATTTCCTTGCAGTATTCAACGGACTTTTCCCTCTTGATTTCCCTTTTCAATTTTAGACTTCTTCCAATCCTCTTTATTCTATCGCCGCTGAAATATCCCTTCAATCTTTTTGATTTTTCTACGGCACCATCTATAATGTCAAGTGCACTATCTATATGTTCGGGCAAAGTACTCATTCTTATAGAAAAAAGTTTTACACCTCTTTCGTCTCTTATAGTGCTTCCCAGGTCATAGGCAATGCCCTCATCGGTTCTGAGCCTGCTGAACAGAAGGCTTCCGTTTCCCTGACCAAAAACAGCATTAAAAAGACAAAGTGCCTTGAATTCCCTTTCATCTAAATCATGAATGTCAAATATATACTGGATTTTGGCACCAGCATCCCCGGGCACTTTTTCCACAAATACCCCTGCCTTGTTCTTTTCATACAGAGGCAATTTTGCACTGCAAGACAAAGGCATGCCCTTCCACTTTTCGAAATACCTGCACACAATGGAAATTATACTTTTAAAATCCAGAGAAGAACAAAAACACATAGTACAGTTTCCAGGGAAATAAAATGTGCTGTAAAATCTTTTTATTTCTTCCAGATCAATGTTCTTTATGCTCTTTTCATTTCCCACTATGAGCTCCCTTATTCTTCTCTTTTCAAACGAATTCTCAAAGAGGACATCTTCACATCTTCTGTATAAGTCATCTTCCCAATCCTTGCGCTCCTGAAGTATTACATCCATTTCCTCCCCAAACCCTTCTTCAGGGAAAACCGGGTTCAGGAGCACATCGCTGTAAAGTTCCAGCGCCCTTTCAAAATCCTCCGAAAAACAGGTTCCGTAATATATGGTGTACGGATAATTTGTCATGGCATTTTCAAATCCGAATACACTGTCAAGTTCATCGTTTATCTGCTTCTCGTTCCTATGTCTGGTCCCCTTGGATATGACATGCTCCAGGGCGTGGGCCGTTCCAAAATCAAACTGCCCGATTTCCTCCAGAGCTCCGGCATTAAATCCCACACACAGTGAAGTAAGTACTCCCGATCTGTATTTGTATAAGAGCTTCACTCCATTTTCAAGCACATATTCTCTCACTTTTTGCCCTCTCTTCCTACAGGTAAACCCTGAAGCTAAATCAAATTCAACAGCATATCCTTTTTCAAATTTTCCACCGTGTTCCCATCTGCAAGATTCTGCAGTATTCTAAAGGCAAAGTAAACAGCTGTAGCAGGACCCCTGCTGGTTATTATATTACCGTCCTGAACTACAATTTCACGACTGAAGTCAATAGATCCGAGATCTTTCTCGAATCCGGGATAGCAGGTCACCTTTTTGCCTTCAATTATCCCGGCTTTTCCAAGCACTATTGGTCCAGCACATATTGCCGCCACTATTTTATTATTACTATAGAATTTCCTTACCAGATTTACAACTTCACCGTCATCCTTGAGATTTTCCGCACCGGGCATACCCCCGGGTATTATAATTACATCATATTTGTCCGTGTGCATGTCTTTCAACAAATTATCAGCTCTCACATGTACTTCGTGGCAGCTGGCTACATCACGATCCGAGCTTATGGAACAGGTTACACAGTGTACTCCGCCCCTTCTCAATACATCCACACAAGTAAGGGCTTCCACTTCCTCAAAACCCCTTGCAAGTAAAACTACAGCTTTTTTCATAATAAATCACCTCTAATAAATTATACCATAACTGTACGATTATAAAAAAAATCCCAAGACGACAGTAATATCATCTCAGGATTGAAATTGGTCCTAGGAATCACTTGATTCCTTTGCCCACCCCATGGATCTTTTTACAGCTTCATGCCATCCGTCCAGAAGCTTTTTCCTTTTTTTATCTTCCATATTCGGTTTGAAAGTTCTAGATACAGCCCAGTTTTTGGAAACTTCCTCCCTGCTGCTCCAGTAACCCACCGCAATACCTGCAAGATAAGCCGCCCCCAGGGCAGTGGTTTCTATGACCTGAGGCCTGTCAACCTGAACATTCAGTATATCCGATTGAAACTGCATCAGAAAATTATTGGCACAAGCTCCACCATCTACTTTTAAAACTTTAAGGTCAATTCCCGAATCCTCTTCCATGGCCTTAAGCACGTCATAAGTTTGATATGCAAGGGATTCAACAGTGGCTCTTATGAAATGTTCCTTTTTAGTCGCCCTGGTAATTCCGACCATTGTCCCCCTGGCATAGGCATCCCAGTAAGGCGCACCGAGGCCCACAAATGCCGGCACCAGATAAACTCCACCGGTGTCCTCTACGGCAACACAGTATTTTTCAGATTCCGGGGAAGTCTTTATCATTCTAAGTTCGTCTCTTATCCACTGTATAGCCGCCCCGCCTACGAATATGCTTCCTTCAAGGGCATAGTCCACTTTGCCATCTATTCCAATTGCTATAGTCGTAAGAAGTCCATTTTTAGATTCCACTGCTTTTTCTCCAGTATTCATAAGGAGAAAACATCCGGTACCATAGGTATTTTTTGCAGTGCCGGGCTGGAAGCAGGTCTGTCCAAATAAAGCCGCCTGTTGATCTCCTGCATCTCCCGCTATGGGAATGCTTACCCCGAACAGGCTCTTGTCAGTCTCTCCATAGACGCAGCTGGAAGGTTTCACTTCAGGAAGCATCGATTCAGGTATATCGAGCATATCCAGGAGATCTTTGTCCCATTTTAGCTCATGTATATTGAATAGCATGGTCCTGGATGCATTCGTGTAATCAGTTACATGGACCCTGCCTTTGGTCAAGTTCCATATAAGCCAGGTATCAACATTTCCAAAAGCCAGGTTGCCCCTTTCGGCTTCTTTTCTCGCACCAGGTACGTTGTCCAAAATCCATTTTATCTTTGTGGCTGAAAAATATGCGTCCAGAATGAGTCCGGTCTTTTCCTTTATCATCTTGTCTAAACCTTTTGCCCTTATCTTGTCACATATGGCGGCAGTCCTCCTGCACTGCCATACTATGGCATTGTAAATGGGAAGTCCTGTCCTCTTATCCCATACTATGGTGGTCTCTCTCTGGTTGGTTATACCTATTGCCTTGATATCTTCAGCACTTATATTTCCCCTCAAAAGAGCTTCTGTTGCCACTCCAAACTGGGTTGCCCATATTTCCGTGGGATCATGTTCTACCCACCCATTTTCCGGAAAAATCTGTTTGAATTCTTTTTGAGCCATACTCACGGGCAGGCCCTGTTTATTAAATAATATGCATCTGGAGCTGGTCGTTCCCTGATCAAGCGCCATAATGTATTCTGCCATCTTACATCCTCCTTTTTAATTTTAGTGGACCGCTCCGACTTAGTTTTACGTAAAGTCAGAGCTTCCCGGGAACAGAGAAAATACTTAACTTACAGTGCATGCACTACAAGCAGCTGTTTCTCTCGTTTACCAGGCTACCCCCGCAGTCCCTGCGGTTCCCATTTATAAATTCCACAATTTTCGAGTAGTAGAAGATATAGCTATGGCCCCTGCAGATAGAGATTCCATTATATCCCTTTTCTCTTTTATAAGCCCACCTGCTATGATGGGAATTTTTGTCTCTCTTTTGAGGACTCCTATTATCTTGCTTGCTATACCAGGTAAAACTTCCAGCGCATCAGGGTTGTTTTCACGTATGCTCTTTATTCCCGTTTTAAGGGAAAGCGAATCCAGCATGAATATTCTCTGTATAGTAAGCAGATTCAGCTGATTTCCGTATCTGATAGTGGAGGATTTGGTGCTTATTATCCCTGTTGGTTTTGCACAGTGCTTTATATATTTTACTCCTGCAAAATCACCTTTCAATCCGTCTATTAAATCAACGTGAATAAAAGTCATTTTATTCTTTTCCCTGATTTTAGAACATATATCTGGAATGTTCAATATGTCTCCATAGAGAACAAATACTATAGCCGCCCTGCTCAAAACAGCAAAATCCAAATCTTCTTCATTTCTAACAGCTGCTATAATAGGGTTCTCTATGAGTTCTTTTTCAAATTTAGGCATTGACAAAAACTTCCTTTTTAATTAATCTGAACAACTATCACTAAAATACTAACACAAATAGCAATGCCCCGGCTATTCCCCCTGCCACTGGTCCAAACACAGGAACCCAGGAATACGACCAGTCCGAACCGCCTTTACCTGCTATTGGAAGTATGGCGTGTGCAATTCTCGGTGATAAATCCCTGGCAGGATTCATTGCATATCCAGTGGGACCGCCAAGAGCACAGCCCAGGACAAAGATGAGTGCGCTTACAACAACGATGGAACCCATTCCATCGGCGACTTTAACGCCCCCCATTGCAGCTATAGAAAACACCAAAGTAGCTGTAGCCAAAAACTCTGTCAAAAAGTTTGCAGGATAATTTCTTATAGCCGGTGCTGTACAGAATATACCCAATTTTGCAGCTTTATCTTCCGTGACTGCCCAATGTGGTAAATATGTAAGCCATACGAAAACACCTCCGACTATTCCTCCAAGCATCTGGGCTACAATATAGCCTGGAACCTGTGCCCACGGAAACTTGCCGGCAACGGCCAGCCCTATGGTAAGTGCCGGATTAAACTGATTACTGAAATTTGAGAACAAGTACGCAGGAAGCCCTACTGCAAAACCCCATCCTGCTGCTATAACTATCCATCCTGCATTGTGCCCTTTAGTTTTATCAAGGGTACAGTTGGCGCATATACTATCTCCTAAATAGACCATCAATGCAGTTCCAACAAATTCTGCTAATACGTGTGACATGTTATTATTCCCCCTAACTTAATAATTATGTTAATTTAAATTAACATCACAATTGTAAAACAAAAACATGATAAACCGATTACAGATTAAAAACCAGATATTTATCCTGAAAAAAAGCCTGCTTAAAAGAAGTCAAGCATATTGACTTTTTTTTAAGCGGCTCTCCCTTCTCTGCCCTTTATTGATTTTCATATACACATTATAATATAATAATCACAATATTACAACACAATTATAAATTATTGCAAATCTTATTAAAATCCATCCTTTAACGTATACTTTCCACTCTGTCGTCCAAATCCATTGAAATAACGCTTTTACCCTTGCCGGCCCTGTTCTGAAGAGCCATATCTTTTAATTTCACCTTTGCACTATTTCCATTAATTGAATTTAAAATAAAAACATGATTCATCTTGTCTTCACTGTCCGCCAAAAAAGAATATACAACTTTCTGATCATCTCTAAGGCTCATTCCTATTACCCCTGAAGCCAGCCTTCCCATGGCACTTATGGAGTCCCCCCTGAATTTTATTGCCATACCACTGTTATTTACCAGAAGCACCTGAGGATTTTTAGCCCTGCTGTACTTTACATCTATCAGGAAATCTTCCCTGTTTTTAAATTTATATGCCCTATCCCATAAATTTATATCTTTAAATTCAGCAGCAGGGGTTTTTTTAACTATTCCGCCGCCGGTAAAAAAGTACATGTACCCCGAGTCAAAATTTTCTATGGAAATCAATGCAAGCACATCTTTCACATCTATCTTCCCCATAAGTTTTGTAATATGTATTCCCTCATTTCCCATATCCTGGAGCATATATGCAGGTATTGAAAACACTCTTCCATCTGCAGTAAACATGAGCACAGCAGATTTTGAATTGGTAAGTACATTTTTGCTTGACCTTCCGGTATTTGAAACTTTGATCATTCCCGATTTATTCATGTTTATATAAAATTCCCCATATTTATATTTGCCGCAGGACTTCACATCCAATACCGCATCCCCCTCCGGCAGCGTAAAGAGGCTTGTAGTGACTATATTTCTATCTCCAGGTGCCATTTCAGGCACTTTCAACTTAAAATGAAGTCCTATTTTCGTAGATATCTCTATAAGTCCTATATGAGAATTTCTGTCCAAGAGTTTCATCCGTAAAAGTTTCTCTCCCTTTTTCAATTTAAGGGCCATAATTCTGACATAATTTGTAATGAAGGATTCCAATTTGGTCCTTTTTATTCCCCCACCGGTGGTGAAAAATACAAAATCCTGTTTTGAATTCAAGTTTCCAATATTATAGACCGCAGTTATGTTCTCTTCAGATAAATCGAGGTTTTTTATTATACTGTCAAGCCGCTGACCCTTTTCCTTCCATTTAAATTCGGGAATGCCGCTTCCCTTCAAGTTATAGACATTGCCCTTGTCTGTAAAGAACATAAATGTATCTTTTGTATTGGCATTTATAAGATACCTGTTAAAATCGCCCTCCCTGTATTTTATATCTTCAATTTTTCCACTGGATCTGCTGTAGCTTTTTTCAGAAATTCTCTTTATAAAAGCTTCATTGGACATCGTCACAACTATGTTTTCATCCAGCATAATCTCTTCTTCATCTATTTTGGCCTTGCTATCCTCTGCTATAATGGCGGTTTTCCTTTTATCACCGTACTTTTCGCTTATTTTCTTCAGTTCCCTCTTTATTATTTTAAGTATTTCCCTTTCACTGCCCAATATTTTTGTAAGCCTCTTTATGGCCTTTAAAAGTTTATTGTATTCTTTTTCAAAAGATGCTATTTCAAGTCCTGTAAGCCTATACAGCATGAGTTCCAGTATAGCTTCCGCCTGTGGGGCCGTAAATTGAAATTTATTCATGAGATTGGAGGCGGCATTTTTCTTGGATTTGGAAGCCCTTATGGTTTTTATGATCTCATCCATTATACCTATGGCTTTTATAAATCCCTCTACAATATGAAACCTCGATTTTGCCGCATCCAGCTCTTTCTCCGTTCTTCTCCTTACAATTTCCTTCTGATAATCCACATAGTAGCCCAATATAGTCTTAAGTCCCATAGTCTGGGGCTTTCCATTAGCCAAAGCCACCATATTAAAGGACAGGTTACACTGCAGATCCGTTTTTTTGAAAAGATATTTTAAAATCTTCCTTACAAGTGGAACATCCGCCGATTTTTTAAACTCTATTACTGCCCTTATACCTCTCCTGTCGGACTCATCCCTTATATCGGATATAGGTTCGAACACCTTTGCATGTCTCTTGTCCGCAGTCATCTCGGAAATAGTCTGGAGTAACTTTGCTTTGCTCCTCCTGTATGGAAATTGGGTTATAACTATGGCCAATTTACCGTTTTTCAGCTTTTCTATAGATGTCCTGGCCCTCAATGTCACTCTTCCTTCACCTGTTTCATAGGCGGAAAGGAGGGACTTCTTACCTATTATTATTCCGCCGGTAGGCAGATCAGGACCTTTTACATAGTCCATAAGCTCTTCAGTAGTTATGTGAGGGTTATCTATATAGGCCGCTGCAGCCTCAATCACTTCTCTCAAGTTGTGTGGTGGAATATTAGTGGCAAGGCCTACGGCTATTCCAAAAGCTCCATTTACCAGCAGATTGGGATATCTTGCCGGAAGAACTTCAGGTTCTTTTTCGGAACCCGAATAATTGTCTACCATGTTTACCACATCTTTGTCTATATCCCTCATCATCTCCATGGCGATAGGAGTAAGCCTTGCCTCCGTATAACGCATAGCTGCAGCGCTGTCTCCATCCTGGCTCCCCCAATTTCCATGTCCGTCTATGAGGGGCATCCTGGTAGTAAAACCCTGGGCCAGTATAACCATGGCATCATATACGGAAGTATCACCGTGAGGATGATATTTTCCAAGTATGTCACCCACTATTCTGGCAGATTTGTAATAAGGTCTGTCGGGAAATGCCTTCAATTTGTAACTCCCGTATATTATTCTCCTATGTACAGGCTTTAGACCATCCCTGACGTCTGGAAGCGCCCTGTCTTTTGCCACCTCAACCGCATAGGGAAGATAATTATCCGGCATAGCTTCTTCTATTGGAATTTTTATTATATTGTGATCTTGTGGAATTACTGTTTTAGTTGCCACGTAAAAAACCTCCTTTTTACAATTGACAATTTACAATTAATGAAGATTTTTCTACGAAAAATCAACCACAATTGTCAATTGTCCATTGTCCACTGTAAATTGCCTAAAACTGCGCATATTTGTACATATATTTTTTCCTCGGTGCCACTACGTCGCCCATAAGCAGCGATATCATCTTTTCGGCTTTTACGGCATCTTCTATGGTTATCTGCTGAAGTGTCCTGCTTTCGGGATTTAAAGTAGTCTGCCACAGCTGGTCCGGATTCATCTCTCCCAAACCCTTGTACCTTTGAACAAGTGCCCCGGATCCAATTTCCTTTTTGGCCCCCAAAAGCTGTTCATCGCTGTAAGCGTATTTTGTCACATCTTTTCCCCTAACACTTCTATAGACCTTGTAAAGCGGCGGAAGTGCTATATACAGATGTCCATTTGATATAAGCTGCCTCATATATCTGTATATGTAAGTCATCCACAACGCCCTTATATGATATCCGTCCACATCTGCATCGCTGAGTATTATGATCTTGTTGTACTTCAAATCCTCCTCCCTGTAGTTTTTAAGTATGCCAGTACCTATAGCCGTGTTGAATATCTTCAGTTCCTCACTTCCAAGTACGTTTTCCAGCTTTTGTTTTTCGGTATTCATTATCTTGCCTTTAGATGGCATTATGGTTTGGAATCGTCTGTCTCTGGCCTGCTTTGCAGAACCTCCTGCCGAATCTCCTTCTACCACTATAAATTCACATTCGGACGGATCTTTTAAAGTACACACCGCAATTTTTCCTGCAAGAGGTGCTGTTCCCTTACCCACTTTCTTCTTTTCGGCATCATTTATTTTTCTTATTTTTTCCCTTCTCAAAGCAGTATCGAGGGCATTGTTTATTATATTCGAAGCCACATCCCTGTTATCTTCTATCCATTCAGAAAGTTTTGTATAGGAAATGTCATTCATCATGGTATAGGCTTCCGTATTTCCCAGTTTGGTTTTGGTCTGGCCCTCAAATATGGGATTGTTTATCTTTATTTTAATTATGGCAGTCATTCCTTCCCGAAGATCATCCCCGTCAAATTCCCTGTCCTTTTCCTTAAGTAAATTCAGTTTTCTCGCCCCTTCTTTAAAAGCCCTGGTCATACCTGCCTTAAAACCGCTTTCATGGGTTCCCGATTCAGTTGTGGGAATATTGTTGACATAGCTTGCTATATGGTAGTTAGTCGAGTCGGTAAACTGGATGCACACTTCTCCTTCCATTGTCAAATCACCTACATGTCTTTTTCCCGCAAAAAATATTGGTTTCTTATGAAGGGGTGTCTTGCTCTCGTTCAAATATTCTATAAAATCCAGAAGACCCCTTTCAGAATGATATTCTCTCTGCATTTCATTTCCCCGGAGCCCGCACACAAGTTTTAAAGTTATACCCTTATTTTGAAAAGCCAGTTCTCTAAGTCTCTCTTCTATAACGTCCGGCTTGAACTCCACCGTGGAAAACACCCTTTCATCAGGCATGAATGTGACTTTGGTACCTGTCTCACCAGTGTCGCCCACTATCTTGAGATCAGTCACAGGGGTGCCCGGCATATTTTTTTTGAAATGCCTGTCATAGGCATATTCAAATCTCTGTGCATATATATGTCCATCCCTTTTCACTTCCACTTCCATCCATCTGGACAGTGCATTAACCACAGCTGCACCTACACCATGAAGTCCCCCCGAGGTCTTGTAAACCTTATTGTTGAACTTCCCTCCGGTATGCAGCTCCGTAAACACCATTTCCACTCCGTTTATTTTTTTTACAGGGTGAATGCCGGTAGGTATCCCCCGGCCATTATCCTCTACAGACACACTTCCATCTTCGTTTAATGTCACACAGGCCCTGTCTCCAAACCCATTGGAAATTTCATCTATAGAATTATCCAATATTTCCCATATACAGTGATGAAGACCCCTGCTCCCCGTGGAACCTATATACATACCCGGTCTAACACGAACCGGTTCCAGTTTTTCCAAAGAGGTCAGGGAAGTTACATCATAAACTTCATTTTTCTCATCCATATTTTTCATCTATACAGTTTCCTCCAAAATAATTATCTTCTATCCGTATTCCCATATAATATTCCAATAATAGCCAGCAAATTCCTTCCCATTTGCCGACAGCAATTTCAACAGAATTTAAAAAAGCCTTCTGAAACACCGGAGAAGGTATAAGATTTAAAGTTTAAACTTCAAAATTATTATATATATATAGATGAGATTATGCAAATATATCGATAAAATTTTTAAACCGCACTAAGATTAACCCCATTTTAACCTTGTTTTAACTTTATAAGCGTATATATTATAATATAGATGAGTTAAAAATAACAAAATCAAATAGGGTGATTTTAAAATGATAACAAATACACATTTATTGATGTCCCGTGTACTATTCAAGTACTGCTCAAAAAAATTGGACACTAAATTGAATAAATTTAATTTTCTATACGGCAATATAAAACCGGATTTTACAAGTGGTAAATCCAATTACCACCATTGCATGGACGAAAGCATGGACGTAGTGTGTGATTACTGCAGCCAGCTTATCAACACCAAAATGTCAATAAAAACATACTCCCTTACTCTAGGTATCGTGTGTCATTTGATCTGTGATTATTTTTGTCTATACCATACAAAAGAATACAGAGACAAAAGCCTTTTTGAACATTTCATGTATGAAGTGCGTCTTCATTTTGCATCCATAAATATTTTTATATTCAAAAGATCTAAGATTACCATGGATACACAGAATGTCTCCGAAAAAAGCATACCTGACATCATATACCACATGCATGAAAAATACAGTATGGAAAATAAATCCTATTTCAGGGATATAGTCTATGCCGTTTCAACAGCAATGATGGTTATGGATCTAATAGTAAACAAGAAAAACTTAGGTTATAGCAGTTTTGAAAATATTAGAAAAATTTCCTGATTTTCAATTTCAGCTATATTTTTTTACATATCAAGTCTCCCATCTCTTCTGTCCCAACGATTTTTGAATTTTTTACAGCAATATCCGGAGTTCTGTAGCCCCCACTTAGGACTTCAGATACTGCATTTTTTATATTTTCTGCAATATCCGCCCTGTTGAAACTATATTTAAGCATCATTGCAGCACTCATGATCGTACCAATGGGATTTGCTTTATTACAGCCGGCAATATCCGGTGCGGAACCATGTACCGGTTCATAAAGTCCAAAAGAATCACCCCTTACACTGGCTGAAGGCAGCATTCCGAGAGATCCTGTCAGCATTGAAGCCTCATCGCTTAAAATGTCGCCAAACATGTTCTCGGTCAGGATCACGTCAAACTGGGCGGGATCTCTTATAAGCTGCATTGCGGCATTGTCAACATACATACAGCTGACTTCAACATCACTGTATTCCCTTGAAATTTTACCGACGATTTTCCTCCAGAGTTTTGAACTTTCAAGCACATTGGATTTATCCACCAAAGTGAGTTTTTTATTTCTCTTTCTCGCAATTTCAAAAGATTTTCTCGTTATTCTATCTATCTCAAAGCTGGAATAACTTATAGTATCCCACGCTTTTTGCCCCCCTTTTATATTTACCGTATTCTTTTCTCCAAAATAAGCTCCGCCCAACAATTCCCTGACTATCATTATGTCAAGCCCTTTTCCAAGAACTTCATCTTTTAAATTTGAAGCGGATTTAAGTTCAGGAAACAATATGGCAGGCCTCAAGTTTGCAAATACGCCAAGAGCTTTTCTTATACCTAAAAGTCCAGCCTCCGGTCTCAAATTACCGGGAAAATGATCCCATTTGGGTCCCCCTACTGCACCTAAAAGTACAGCTTCGCTGTTTTGGCATATCCTTATAGTTTCTTCGGGAAGCGGCGTCCCCTTTTCATCAAGTGCGCTCCCCCCAAGAAGCACATCTTCATATTCAAGATCAAATTTATATTTATGAGCAACAGTCCTCAGCACTTTTTTTCCCTGTTTTGTTATTTCACTACCTATTCCATCCCCTGGTATAACAGCTATCTTCACTTGTCCGCCCCCTCTTTTCTCAAATAATTTATAAGTCCCCGGGATTCTATGATTTCCTGCATAAAATCCGGAAAAGGAACTGCCCTGTATGTTTTTCCCCCTGTAATATTTTTTATGATTCCAGAGGTCAAATCCACCGATACTTCGTCACCTTCTTCTATTTCACGGGCCGCCTTCCTGCATTCAATTATGGGAAGGCCTATATTTATGGAATTCCTGAAAAATATTCTGGCAAAGGTCTCTGCTATTACACAGGAAATACCTGACGCTTTTATAGCTATAGGTGCATGCTCCCTGGAAGATCCACATCCGAAATTCCTGCCTGCCACCAGTACAGAACCGTTTTTGACTTTCGAGGAAAATCCCTTATCCAGATCTTCCATACAGTGAGAGGCAAGTTCCTTTTCATCGCTTGTATTTAAATATCTGGCAGGTATTATGACATCTGTATCCACATTATCTCCATATTTAATCACTTTTCCACCTATCATTTTACCACCTCCTCCGGTGAGGAAATTCTGCCAGTTACAGCTGAAGCCGCAGCCACAGCGGGGCTTGCAAGGTATACCTCGCTTTTAACATGTCCCATTCTTCCCACAAAATTTCTATTTGTAGTTGAAACGGCTCTCTCCCCTTCTGCAAGTATCCCCATGTGTCCCCCGAGGCAAGGCCCGCAGGTAGGAGTGCTCACCACAGCCCCTGATTCTATGAAAGTTTCTATAATTCCCTCCCGCAGTGCCTGGAGATATATTCTCTGTGTTGCAGGAAATATGATTGCCCTTACATTTTTATTCACTTTCCTTCCCTTTAAAACACTGGCTGCAGATCTCAAGTCGCTTATTCTCCCATTGGTACAGGATCCTATAACTACCTGATCTATTTTTATGTTTCCCACCTCGTCAATAGTCCTGGTATTTTCAGGGCTATGCGGGAATGCCACTGTAGGGCGGATATTGCTTAAATCTATATCCACTGATTTTTCATATTCAGCATCCCTGTCCGCTTCATATATACTGTACTTTCTCTTTGAATGTTTCCCGACGTAATCTATGGTCCTGTCATCCACGGGGAAAATGCCGTTTTTGGCTCCTGCTTCTATTGCCATGTTGGAGATGGTAAAGCGATCGTCCATGGAGAGTTCGCCTACACCCCTGCCTGTAAATTCCATGGACTTGTAAAGAGCTCCGTCTACACCTATCATCCCTATGATGTGTAAAATGACATCTTTTCCACTCACCCATTCAGGGAGCTTCCCGTAAAGCACAAATCTTATGGCACCGGGAACTTTGAACCATGCCTCTCCTTTGGCCATTCCCGCGGCCATGTCCGTGCTCCCAACACCTGTGGCAAAAGCACCAAGTGCTCCGTAGGTGCAGGTGTGTGAATCCGCCCCTATTATTGCGTCTCCACAAACCGCCAGACCCTTTTCGGGAATAAGAGCATGTTCAATTCCCATCTGTCCTATTTCAAAATAATTTTCAATTTTCATATTCCGTGCAAACTTTCTTACACATTTGCACTGCTGTGCTGACTTTATATCCTTGTTGGGAGTAAAATGATCCGGGACAATAGCTATCTTGCCTCTGTCAAAAACTCTGCCAACTCCAATTTTATTAAATTCATTTATAGCTACCGGCGTAGTTATGTCATTTCCAAGTACAAGATCCAATTTGGCCTTTATCAATTGCCCGGCTTTTACGGAATCCTCCCCCGCATGGCAGGCCAGTATTTTCTGCGTCATCGTCATACCCATACATATACCTCCTTTAAAGTTTTAATAGGAAACTGCCTTTTTCAAAGAAATTTCATGGTACATCTTGTTCATTGCATTTATAAAGGCTCTTGCACTGGCCTCTACTATATCGGTACTCAATCCCTTGGCTGAAAAAATCTTATTGTCCCTCTCCACCTTTACAGTAGCTTCACCCAGCGCATCCTTGCCGTATCCCACTGATTTTATAAAATAATCATTTAATTTCACTTCAATTCCAGAAGCCTTTTCAATAGCTTTAAAAGTGGCATCCACAGGCCCGTCGCCGCAGGAAGCTTCACTTACACTTTTACCTTCACGTTCCAATCTCACAGTAGACGTAGACACTGTGGTATTTCCCGTAGACACCTGGTAATATTTCAATTTGAACACTTCGGGTACTTTAAATATTTCATTTTTTGCAAGACTTTCTATATCCTCATCAGAGACAGTTTTTTTCTTGTCTGCAAGATCTTTAAATTCCTCAAAGATTTGATTTATCTTGTCCTGATTCAAATTTTTATATCCAAGTTCCTCAAGGCGTTTGACAAAAGCATGTCTTCCGGAATGTTTCCCAAGTACTATAAAACTCTTTTTTAACCCCACGGATTCAGGAGTCATAATTTCATAAGTTTCCCTGCAGTTTAAAACCCCGTGCTGGTGTATGCCGGATTCATGTGCAAAGGCATTGGCACCCACTACTGCTTTATTGTTCTGAACTTGCATTCCTGTTATATGACTTACAAGCTTGCTGGTTCTCGTCAGTTCCTCGGTTACAATTTCCGTGCTGCAACTAAAAATATCAGACCTGGTCTTAATTGCCATTACCACTTCTTCAAGGGCCGCATTCCCCGCTCTTTCACCAAGTCCGTTCATAGCGCATTCCACTTGCCTGGCGCCGTTTTCCACAGCTGCCAGCGAGTTTGCCACCGCCATGCCAAGATCGTCATGGCAATGGACACTTATAACCGCCCTGTCTATATTGGACACATTATCTTTAATTTTCCCTATGAATGTGCCGAACTGCTGGGGCATGGAATATCCGACGGTATCAGGTATATTCACTATATCGGCACCGGCATCTATTGCAGCTTCCAGGACCTGATACAGAAACTCCGGCCTCGTCCTCGTGGCATCCTCCGGTGAAAATTCTACACTTGGACACAAGCTTTTCGCATATTTGACCATATCCACCGTCCTCTTCAAAACCTCTTCCGGCTTCATTTTCAATTTATATTTCATGTGAAGATCTGAAGTGGCAATAAAAACGTGAATCCTCGGTTTTTCAGCATCCTTGATTGCATTCCAAGCGGATTCTATATCACCTTTCAAAGCTCTGGCAAGAGCTACTATATATGGCGATCTAATTTCCCTTGCCACAGCTTCAACCGCCTCAAAATCTCCATTGGAAGCTGCTGGAAATCCAGCTTCTATAACATCTACATTCAGCTTTTCAAGCTGCCTTGCAATATTGAGTTTGTCATTCATATTCAAGCTTACCCTGGGTGTCTGTTCTCCATCTCTCAATGTAGTATCAAAAATATATATTTTATTATTTTTCATAATAATTTCTCCTCTACTTTATTTTCATAATTTTCTTGGAATTATCTCAACTGGCCAATTGAAATTTTCTATAATTTTTATAATATTCCCAATATTCTCTAATTTAAAATTAGGGAATAAAAAAACAGGCTCCTCCTTGGGGCGAGAAGTCTGTTCGCGGTACCACCCAATTTTATACTCAATTAAATAACGGTTTTTAACCGGTAAAGCCTACTTGTAATTTCAGCTTCCAGCTCCAGGACGAGTTCAGCAAACTCTACTTACAGGCTTTCACCAAAAAACCTGCTCTCTTTGAAATAGAAATTATACCTACTGCTTCCCTTCACAGCTTGTCAATATCTATATAAGTTAATATAAAAAAAACAGATTTCTCTATGGGGCGAGAAATCTGTTCGCGGTACCACCCAATTTTGTACTCAATCCATTAACGGCATTTGTCGGCACAGCCTACTGTTATTTCAGCCTGCAACTCAAAGGTGAGTTCAACACGCATTATTTACGGTCCTTCCACCTTCTCCCGCTCTCTCTAAAATACATGACATGTTTACTATTCCTTATCTCAGTTTTTATATCAACTTTAAATTATCATTAAGTATAATATAGATTATTTTCAATGTCAATACATATTTAAAATTTTTTTATTTATAAAGAAAATTTGCCCATCATTTCCTTCAAAGCTCTTGAGGACTGATCCAGTTCCTTTACTAGATCTTTNCATATTTAAAATTTTTTTATTTATAAAGAAAATTTGCCCATCATTTCCTTCAAAGCTCTTGAGGACTGATCCAGTTCCTTTACTAGATCTTTTACACTTCCCATTTTTTGTTTTACTTCCGATGTCGAAGCAGTTACTTCTTCCGAAGAAGCCGATATTTCCTCAGTTACAGAAAGTATTGAATCCATGGATGAATTCACCACATCCTTGTTCTTATATACTTCGTTTATTTTATCCACATTTTTCTCAATTGTCTTCGGTATACCTTCTATAAATTCAACTACATTATCCAAAATCCGTTTTGTCCTGTTTATGGTGTCTACCTGCGACCTGGCAATTTTCCCGTAAGCTTCCATGTCATTTGCCGAGATATTCACAGTATCTGTAAGATCCTCTATGAGCGAATTGATCTGCTTAACGGAATCAGAAGTCTGGTTGGAAAGTTCTTTGATCTGCTCTGCAACCACGGCAAATCCTCTGCCTGCTTCTCCCGCCCTGGCTGATTCTATGGAAGCATTCAGTGAAAGCAGGTTTATCTCATTTGATATTTCTTCTATGGTGCCCACTATGCCCACTATATCACTGGACTTTTTTATCAACTGTTTTATGTTGCTATTTGTCTTCCGGGCCGCATCAATATTTTGTGAGCTCTTGTTCCCCAGTTCTGTGAGTACATCTACAATATTTGAATTCAGCTTGCCTGCATTTGAAGCTCTGCTTTTCATATCTATGCCGCTTTTTTTCACTTCGTCTATATTTTTTGATAAAATATCCATATTATCAACACTATTTTGCATATCCTTTGCCGAGTCATTTATGGCAGAGGAAACCTCTTCCACAGCCTCCTTTATCCCGTCGGAATTCTCAAAAGCAGTAGTAGTGGATGAAGTTATAAGTGCAGTCCTTTCATCTATATCGTCAGACAGTTTCTTTATATTTGCCAGCAGCCCCCGTATCTCATCTATCATATTATTAAATGTCCTGCCTATATAACCTATCTCGTCCGTGCCGGTAACATCGACTTTCACAGACATATCTCCCTTTGCCGCCATGCCCATGGAGTTCACTATCTCACTTAACGGATTTACCTTTTTCTTCATGAGTTTCATTATATACAATATGGAAATCAATATAATAGCTGCAGATATTCCGATTATCACAGCCAAAACCTTATATACGGGTCTGTAAAAATCTTCATCGTAACATCCCACATTTATGTACCAGTCCCAGGGCTGAAAATATGCCACTGCATTTACCTTGGGGCGTTCATGGAACTCCCCCGGATTTTTCCAATTAAAATGAATTATTCCTCCATTTTTAGGATTTCTGGCCTCATTAATCACAAGCTGCATTAAATTGTTGCCGTCCGAATCCTTCACCTTTGAAATATCCTCTCCTTCCTTATAAGGGTGCATCGTTTCTATACCCTTGCTGTTTATGGCATACATGTACGCCTGTACGTCCAGTTCAAGTTTTGAATTCAGCCCTCTCGTCTTTCCGCCGGATTTCTTCGGGTTAAGCATCTCGCTTCTAAATACTTCCTGTGCATCAGCCCTTGTAATTTTGCCTTTCTTAACTTGATTTTCCAGACCATTCATCATGGCAAGTCCCATTTGCACTTTATTTTTTATGGCAGTCTGTCCCAATGTAGTCAATGCACTTTTTGCACTAAAAAAAGAAATAAATCCTATCAGAACTACAGAAAAAACAATCAGTAGAAAAAACTGCAAATAGGATTTTAAAAAACTCCTGCCCAATTCATTGTATTTTAATTTTTTTCTCATAAATACACCCCTCTGCATAAGTTCAAATTTTACAGTAACATATGTCTGACAATATCTATCTTTTAATAATAGATATTTTTACAGATCATATGTTATCATAAAATTTACTAAAAATCAAAGTTATGCATAAAGTGGTTTTTATGTCCATGGGGAAAACTTATCCAGGCGCGCAGCAGCGCTTATCTCCCGCTTTGAGAAGCTGGGAGTATTAGCACTGGCAGCGTTCGGATAAATGTCCATATTATAACTTCACATAGATGTGAAATTGCTGAGGGGAATTATATTTATAACAGGCTCCTCATAAGGATGTACGTCTTTTATGGTTTCCACAGCTCTTTTCACAATGCCGCCTTTACAGCAAAATTCCATTTTACATTCCATTTCCCTGCTAACCTCTCCTACATTTCCCAGAAAAGGTTTTGCACCCTTTAGAGGACGCCAGCATCCCATGACTTTGGAAACAGACATACAATTGTCATAATTTCCCCCAATACTGAGAGCTCCAATGGAATTAAGCCTCTCCCGAAGTCTGTCAACATAATTTTCCGGTATAAATGTCTCTATTTTAAACACCTTATAGTTCACCAGATCCCACCTCCACATAGTTTTAATAAAACACAAGATCAGTATCTGCTTATCAACTCATACAGTACCTGGGTTCCGCAGTTTCCCTTTCCCTCTTTTTCCAACAAATCATAGAGAGATTTTGCAAGTTTTAATGCCGGTGTATTCAATTGCATACTGCGTGCTTCCTCCAGAGCTATGTTCATGTCCTTTATAAAATGCTTTACATAAAAACCCGGTTTAAAATCTCCATCTATCATCCTTGGAGTAAGGTTGCTCAAGGACCAGCTTCCTGCAGCCCCGGTCTCTATGCTCTCAAGGACCCTTTTGGGATCCAATCCGGCTTTTTCTGCATAGGCAAGCATTTCACATACTCCCATCATATTTCCCGCTATGGCTATCTGGTTGCACATCTTTGTATGCTGCCCCGAGCCGGCTTTTCCCTGCCAGACTATATTTTTCCCTATAAGTTTGAAAACAGGAAGTACCTCTTCAAATACTTTCCTGTCGCCTCCAGCCATAATAGACAGGGTTCCATCTCTTGCACCTATATCACCTCCTGAAACGGGGGCATCCAGTGAATATATACCCCTCTTTTTGGCTTCATCATATATCTTCTCTGCAAGAGAAGGTTTGGATGTAGTCATATCCACTATTATACCGCCTTTTTTCATATTCTCAATTATTCCACATTCTCCAAAATAAATTTCTTCCACATCTCCCGGATATCCTACCATGGAAATAACAAGATCCGAATTCACGGCAATATCCGCCGGGCTGTCCTTCCATTTTGCCCCTTTTGCAACCAGGCTGTCACTCTTTGATTTTGTCCTGTTATATACGAGCAAATCATAACCAGCTTTTAAAATATTAGAAGCCATGCTGTTTCCCATCACTCCTAATCCAATAAATCCTATAACTGGTTTTTCTGTCTTCACAATAATTCCCCCTCTGTGATCCTGTACTCTATATCAAAAAAGATTTGAGAAAAACTCTTTAATTGCATTTGCTATTTTCTGAAAAAATCCCTGGGTTTCGCTGCTAGACAAGCTTCCTTTAAGCTGATCCGCCACGCCTCCAAGCTGTCCCTTTATATCGTTGAAATTTAGATTCAGCCCATTTATTTTCGTCATAAGTGTAGTTATCTTATCAATATCTCCTGTACTTAAATTTAAATTATAATTATTTGTCACATTTTCAACTATTTTTCTAACTCCCTCTTCTGTGCTGGGTTTTTCTTTCACCACTTGAGTTTTTATATCATTTATAAGACCGGCAGCTTTGTCTTTTCCTATTTTGTCTCCAAGATCTCCTGTAGTCATGAGCTCGTCATTGGCAGCCTGCTTCTTGGCTTCATCGATTTTATTTCCGCTGCCGCTGTTTTCAAATCCCTTCAAAATTCCCGTGAGGGCTGCAGTGCCCGATACATTGAAAGGTGCAGAAACTTTTACATTGGCATTTTTCACACCTGCAGTTATAAGTGCATTCTTTATCATGCTGCTGCTTACCCAGTATATATTATTGGTACTCACATTCAGTCCACCGCTCGATGTCGGCTCTACATAAGAACTGGATATGGACTTCGTACCTATCTGCTGGCTGGTTGCGATATTTCCCAGATATTTTCTCTCTTCATCTATATTCACTTCTATTACATTTGCATCCTGTCTGGTAACTCCAAAATATTTAAGCATATCCTCTTTCTGGTCATTTGTAAGATCTCCCCCCAGAGTTACAACTTTATAGGCATCCGCATAAACCCTGGAGCTTCCAAAAGATGCAGATAATGCTAGAACCATAATTGCAATGATAAACTTGCTAAAAATCGTTTTAAACTTCATAATTCAAAACTCCTTTTCCAAATGGAATATATTTAAAATACATATCACTATATTATAATATACTATATTTATTAACAAAATAAGTATAAAATTATAAATAAAATATAAAACTTGTGGAAAAAGAATTTAATAGACTGCTTTCCCACACATTGAGTAAAAATCTGCCGCACAATGAGCTGTGCGGCAGTAAACTTCGCTAAAACCGGGAACAAGAAGAAAGCATTTCTACAGCTTTAGCAATGCCTATATTTTTTTCAATCAACTTCATAAAATCATGTTTTGACTTGTCATAGTTTTTAAAGATTCTCAATGCATATTCCCGATTATTATAAACTTTCCAGTACCCACAGCATATACATTCTTTCCTGTCCTTACATATAAAATCCTTGACGTCCTGAAGAGGTATACCAAGAAAAATACCCATCTCATGGGGACAGAAATTATAATAATATCTATCTTTAAGCAATCCCAAACTATCTTTTAGAGACATATCCCTGGAATAACCAAATTTATTCAAAAAGTCAGAATTGGCTTTACTGGATAAAACTCTGGACAGAAATATCTCGTTGTAAAATAAAAGTATTGATGAACTATCTGTCCTGAAAATCTCAAATACTTCTAAATTTATGTTTTTTATATATTCCTTTCCATATTTGCACCAAAGATCATACATGTTCTTGTATTTATTGGACACATTGATCAAAGTTGCCGGTTTGTATCCGGAAAGAGTGGGAGATATACTGTAAGTTATAAGTGTCATCATATATTTTTTATCGTCTTTTTCATAGATAAATGTCCTGAAACCATTATCCTTCATCCATTATTTGCCTTCCAAAATTTCTGCAGTCCTCTTCTGTCTCTCCTTCCGGTGCCTCCTGGACAATCAGCCCCTCATTAAGTACATTTGCACCGTAATCTTCCATTCTCTTGACCCAATTTCTCATCCATTCTCCATCTCCCCAGCCGTAAGAACCAAACAATCCCACTTTTTTCCCGGATACACAGGAAGATATGGATTCAACAAAAGGATCCATTTCTTCTTCTTCAATCACCTCAGTTCCCATGGCGGGGGATCCAAATAAAACTATATCTGCATCTTCAACATCTTTTTCAGAAGCCTCAGCAACATTCAATACGCTGACATCGGCCCCTTTTCCCCCGGCACCTTCCGCTATCAGATTGGCCATGGCCTTCGTGTTGCCCGTTCCGCTCCAATAAATAATATTCACCTTACTCATTTTGGTCACCTCATATCTAAATAATAATGATAATCATTTTCATTTATATCATATTATTATTTTCTCAACTTGTCAATAAGTTAATATAAAATAAGGGCCATCAAAAAAATGGCTCTTATTTTGAAATAATATTGCCAAAACTATAATCATTACTATTGCATCTAGGATATTTTGAAGTATCCCATATATGGCTTCGTGCCATTTTACTATCTGTTACATTGAAATAGGAATGAGAAATTATATGGGAACCGTCACCCATAATTGGATCGTCCCAGGTAGAATCAAGATGATAATACTCACCCTGGATCTTTACTATATTCCAGGCATGATCCACCCATCCGGATCCTCCATTCGCCTTTCCAGTCACCATTCTGCATTCTATACCCGCTGCCGTAAGAAGCCTGTCCATTGCATCTGCATATCCTTCGCAGACACCAACTCCCTTTATCAAAACGCCATAAGACGTATAGGAATCGTTGGGAACATCTGTACTGTTATCATAATTTGCATTCCTGACCACATAATCATGAAGGGCAAGCTCCTTTTGATAATCCTTCATACTTGGATTTGTAACATTTTTCACTATCTCATCGACTTTGTTCTGGATTTCATTATCCTTTTCTATGAGGTTCTGCTTGGTATCGCTGTAGTTAAAATTAATAATCATCTTCACGGGGCCGCTGCCCTGAAGATTTGCCTCTGCACTTAAATACCAATCGCGCAGGTTGGGATTGTCATAGAGCACATCATTTATTACATTTAAATCATAAGTGTCTCTATTGTAATTTTCTATGTTCAGGACCAGTTTGCTCTTATAATTTGCCAGAGCATTTTTCAGTGCGCTATAATATTGATCATAATTCTCAATAGGAATTTCATCTTGAGAAGAATCCCCATCTATCGTAAAATTATATTTTACACCTTGTTTTAACTGCTTCCCGGAAGTGGATTTTAAAGCATCATCTACCACAAGTACATAATTTTTACCAGTAACATATGAATTCTCGGGAGAAACCTTTACCGAATTAGAACCTGAATTCTCAATTTTAATCTCAACAGGCTGATTATTATCCAGTTCATATACCTTGATAGAACCCTTAATTGAATTTACATCTACATTTTTATTAAAGGTTACAGTCCATGTCTTGTTTTCATTCACATTGGCTATGGATCCGTTGTTCCAAACCTTATAATTTTCCGCCGCATAGCAATTGTTTCCCACAGACAACAGCAAAAGTACTATCAGAGTCAGCAAACTTTTATATAATTTTTTTACCATAGTATCTCTTTAAACACCCCCCGGTCCCATCAAGTATCAACAATTTAAGTATATATAGCTTCCTTAAATTATTCAAATGGCAAATTTTCTATTTATGGGCCTTTTTAACGGAGTTCCAATATTTTTCGATACTTTTTTCATATTTATTGCACTGAGCAGTATAATATTTCCTCCCTCTTAACTCTTTGGGCATATATTCCTGATTCACATAATTGTTGTGATAGTCGTGAGGATATTTATAACCTTTTACACCAAGTTTGCTTGATCCGGCATAATGGGCATCTTTCAAGTGATCCGGCACATCGCCCACGCTCCTGTGTTTAAGATCATCAATGGCGGCATCTACAGCCAGATATGCGCTATTCGACTTAGGCAAAGTGGCCAGATATATTACAATTTCAGAAAGTATTATCCTGGCTTCAGGAAATCCAACTTTTAAAGCAAGTTCCAAACCCGAATTGACTACTGAAAGGGCATTGGGATATGCCAATCCAACATCTTCCGCAGCAATTACCGATAATCTGCGGGCTACGGCCAGCATATTGCCGCTGTTTATCAGTCTGGCCAGATAATGAACAGATGCATCCGGGTCGCTTCCCCTGATGCTCTTCTGCAGGGCACTTAAAACATTGTAAAATTCATCACCGCTGGAATCCGCACGCATATGTGACTGCTTCAGGCTTTCAACATATTCTACAGATATAACCTTTTTTTCTTCAAGCTGGGAATTAACTGCCAGCTCCAGTATGTTATAGGCCTTCCTGTAATCTCCCTGAGAAATTTCCGCTATATATTTTAAAGCATTACCGGGGCATTCAATATTCATATTATTTTCAGCCAATCTATTCAGCGATCTTTTAAGTCCGGTTACTATCTCATCTACGGACAGCGGCAAAAACTTAAATATGTCACACCTGCTCAAAACAGCCTTGTGTATGGCAAAATACGGATTTTCAGTAGTACTTGCTATCAAAGTTATTTTTCCATTTTCAATAAATTCCAGCAGAGACTGCTGCTGCCTCTTGTTGAAATACTGCAGCTCATCTATGTATATGACAATTCCCTTATAATTAAGCAAAGTACCCAAGCTTGAAATAATATTTTGTATATCCTTTAAAGATGCCGTTGTGGCATTGAGCTTGTAAAATTTTTTGTCCATATAATTTGCCATAATATTGGCCAGCGTCGTTTTACCGGTCCCCGGAGGACCATAGAGTATGCAATTTGGTATCATTTTCTTAATTATCAGGTTATACAGCGGTTTGCCTTTACCCAATATCTGACTTTGTCCAATAAAATCATCCAGTGAATCCGGTCTCATCAATTCTGCTAATGGTTTCATAATCTCACCCCTCAAAATATCAAGCATATAATGTTTTAATTATATACTTATAAAACCAGAATTCAACAGCAGGTTCAAATGGGGTTTGACAGCAATTTTCACAAAAGTTATACTAAATTTAGAATATTCGGCAACATGGGAAGGGGATTATTATGAAAAACACTGTATTTTTAAATTTAAAAAAAATAAACTTCGACGGTAAAATCAATTTTTCAAAACTAAATAAATTTACCAAGGTCAAATTGTATGACAGAAGCGACAAATATGAAATTCTGGAGAGGGTTAAAGAACAAAATATTGTAGTGACCAAAGAACTTCCTTTAAGCAGCGATCTAATAGATAAATTTCCATCTTCTGTAGAGCTCATATGTGAAGCCGGCACAGGCTACAACAATATAGACATAAAAGCTGCCCGCAAAAAGAATATCCTTGTTTGCAACGTACCAGGTTATAGTACAGATGCAGTAGCACAGCTTGCCATAACTTTCATGTTGAATTTATGCTCATCTCTAATACTGCAGCAGACAATGCTCAGAAAGGGTGATTTCAGCAATTTCACCGATGATCTTCATGTACCTCATGCAGAGATAAAAGGTAAAACCCTTGGTATAATTGGAGCTGGTGCCATAGGCCAGCGCGTTATAAAAACAGCCTTGGCTCTGGGTATGAAGATTCTAGTCTACAATAGAAGTATCAAACCAATTTCCAACGTAAAATTTGTATCATTAGACGAGCTTCTGTCAAAGAGCGACTTCGTATCGATTCACTGTCCTCTTACAAAAGACACAAAACACCTTATCAACAGAGATAAATTCAATCTCATGAAATCAACTTCATTCATTATAAACACCGCAAGGGGAGCCATAATAGATGAAAAAAATCTGATAGAGGCACTGCAAAACGGGACAATCGCAGGGGCCGCCCTTGACGTCCAGGAAAAAGAACCTTTTGATATAGACAATCCTCTTTTTTCCATGAAAAACGTTATATTGACTCCACATATAGGCTGTAAATGCATCGAGGCAAGGCAGAGATTGGTGGATCTCCTTGGTAATAACATTGAAGCCTTTATAAACAAGAGTCCCATAAATCTAGTGAACAGCTAAGTCTGTCCACTAGATTTATTTTAAGTTGATCTTTGAAGCGTCCAGTTCTATAATTTACAATATATGTTTCTATAGGCGGTGTTATTTATGATGACAGAAATTGCATTACTGTGTGTTGCGGCATTTTTTGCTGCATTTGTGGACTCCATAGCAGGAGGCGGAGGACTTATAAGCCTTCCGGCCTTTATGATAACAGGTATTTCTCCCCACATGGCACTGGGTACAAATAAATTCTCGTCAACCTGCGCTTCTTTTACCAGTTCAATAAAGTTTGCACAGTCCGGCAAGGTGGATTTCAAAATATTAAAGTTTCTACTCCCGTTTACTTTGGTTGGAGCTGTGATGGGTACGCATACTATGTTAAAGATCAATGCAGGATACCTAAACAGCATAGTTATGGTACTCCTTCTCTTTGTAAGCATATACAGTGTATTTTCCAAAAATGTAGGCATGGAGGACAAATTTAAAGTATTGAAGAAGAAATCCATCTTTCTCGGTATTTTACTGGCATTTTCACTGGGATTTTACGATGGTTTTTTCGGTCCTGGTACAGGTTCCTTTTTAATATTCGGACTCATATATATTTTCAATTTTGACTTTGTCCGCTCCGGCGGAAATTCAAAGGTATTGAATTTTACCAGCAACATAACATCCCTGTCAGTATTTTTAATCAACGGACAAATTGATTACAGGCTCGGAATACCTGCGGCCATTTCCATGATCATAGGCTCAAGACTGGGAGCCAGTACAGCCATTTTAAAAGGTTCAAAACTCATAAGACCGATATTCATAACAATATCTCTGTGTCTTTCCGTAAAAATATTTTACGGTATTGTAAAATAAACTGCTGCACAAATTCAATTGTGCAGCAGACCTGTTTTTTCATAAAATATTGTTTACAGGTATATTATATTCCTAAATCATATATTTTCCAATATTGACACCAGTCGAAGTTATAAATTAATATTATTGTATAACAGTTGAAAATACAAAATAATTATATAAGGTGGTAAAAAATGGATTCATTAAAAAGAAGAATTGTAAAAGATGGAATTGTAGTTGATAAAAATATATTAAAAGTAGATTCCTTTTTAAATCATCAGGTTGATTTAAACTTGATGTACGAAATAGGCACTTATTTTAAAAATTATTTTGAGGAATATAAACCCACAAAAATATTTACGATTGAAAGTTCCGGAATTGCACCGGCATCTATGACGGCACTTCAAATGAAGCTCCCGATGGTAATATTAAAAAAGAAAACTTCAAAAATTTTAAATGACAACATATATCAGACTGTAATACACTCTTTTACCAAATCTGTGGATTACAACCTAACTTTATCTAAAAAATACATCAGCACCGGGGACAGAATTTTAATCATAGATGATTTCTTGGCAAAGGGAGAGGCCGCATCAGGAGCTATACGCCTGGTTGAATCCGCCGGGGCCAAAGTTTCGGGTATAGGCATAGTTATTGAGAAATCCTTTCAACCCGGAAGAAAGCTGCTGGAATCAAAAGGGTATAAGATCTATTCCCTGGCCAGAATCAGAAGCTTAGAACATGGACAGATAAAATTCTGTTAAATCAAAAATACAAAAGGGATGGTGAATTTTCACTTACCGTTTTCCGGAACCATTTGAGCACAATACATGTCATAATATATTCCCCTTTTATCCATCAGATCCTCATGGTTCCCAAATTCAACTATCCTGCCATTATCTATTACCATTATAATATCTGAATACTTTGTAGTACTGAGCCTGTGGGCAATAATAAAACTGGTCCTGTTTTCCATAAGTTTGAACATGGCTTTCTGGATTTTAATTTCAGTCCTTGTATCTATATTGCTGGTAGCCTCATCCAAGATGAGTATGGAAGGATTGGAAAGTACAGTTCTTGCTATGGATATTATCTGCCTTTCACCCTGGCTCAGATTTCCTCCTCCCTCTTGAATCACGGTATCATATCCCATGGGGAGCTTTTCAATAAACTGATCTGCCCCTACCGATTTTGCAATTTCCCTAACTTTAGAATAATCGGCGTCAAGATTGCCATACTTAATATTTTCAAATATGGTACCCGTAAAAAGATAGGTATCCTGAAGAACTATTCCAAAGCATTTTCTAAGACTGTCCCTGGTATAATTTCTTATGTCCACGCCATCTATGAAAATCTCACCGCTGGATACGTCATAAAACCTGTTGAGCAAGTTCACGATAGTAGTTTTACCTGCCCCGGTAGGTCCAACCAATGCGACACTTGTACCTGGTCTTATCTCAAAATTTACGTTTTTCAATACTTCCACATCTTTTCTGTATCCGAAGCACACATTTTTAAAAACAATATTCCCTCTGGCACTTTCAAGTACCTTAGCACCGGGTATATCCTCCGACTCCTCCGTCTCGTCCAGTATTTCAAATACCCTTTCAGCACCTGCAACCGCCGACTGGAGTGTATTGAATATACTGGCTATACTGTTTAAAGGACGTGTGAACTGCCTTGAATAGTTTAAAAAACTGGCTATGGTACCAACAGTTATGATATCCTTCACGGCCAGAACTCCACCGACTCCAGCTACTGCAGCAAATCCTATATTGTTTATAACGTTCATAAGAGGCATTAAAAATCCGGACAAGATCTGAGCTTTAAGTCCTATTTTGCACAATTTTCGGTTCATCACATTAAATTCATCTATAATCTTCCCTTCATGGTTAAAAGCCTTTACCACCTGAAGTCCGGATATGGATTCCTCTATATGTCCATTTAATATTCCAAGTTCCGTCTGCTGATCTTTAAACAATTTGTTCGTACTCCCCGCTATACTTCTGGTAAGTAAAAACACCATTGGAACTACAATGAGGGTTACGAGCGTCAAAAGAGGGCTTAAAACAAGCATCATTATAAAGGATCCAAGCACTGTCACAGCTGATGACATAAGGTGTGTAGTTGACTGGGATATGGTAGAGCTAACATTTTCTATATCGTTGGTAAGCCTACTCATTATTTCCCCGTGGGTATTTTTATCAAAAAAAGATATGGGGAGTTTCTGCAGTTTGTTGAACAAATTTTCTCTAAGCCTTACTATTATTCTCTGGGCTGTGCCGGCCATAAGCCAGCTTTGAAAAAAAGTCAGTATCCCATCTACTATATACGTAAGTAAAAGCAGGATAACCATTATGGACAGCAGGCTAAAATCGGCCCTTACTTTCAATCCGGATATGGCATCAATTGATTTTCCTATTAGATAAGGTCCTAAAAAAGATACTACAGAATCCAATATTATAAATACAAAAATTATGATTAAAAGTCTTCTTTCACTGCCAAAATATTTCCACAGCCTAAATAAAGTTTTTTTGAAATTTTTGGGTTTTTCAACCGGTCTGATGCTGCCCCTTCCCTTCACACCTCTCCTGCCGCCTATGGGGACCCTGACATTGCCATTCATCATGATTTCCCCCTTCTTCCAACCTGGGATAAGAATATATCCCTATATACCTGACAATCTTTCATAAGTTCTCTGTGTTTTCCCATGCCTGCCAATTTGCCATTCTCCATAACAATTATCCTGTCTGCAGACATGACGGAAGCTATTTTCTGTGCAATTACTATACAGGTGAGGTGATCCGAATACTTTCCCAATTTTTTTCTGATCCTTGATTCTGTAGAGGCATCTACCGCACTGGTACAATCGTCAAGAATCAGTAATTCGGGCTTTTTTACAAGTGCCCTGGCTATAGAAATTCTCTGTTTCTGACCTCCCGAAAGATTTACCCCTCCCTGGCCAAGCTTGGTATCGTATTTTTCCGGAAACTCTGAAATAAATCCATCTGCCTCCGCAGCCCGGGCGGCTTCTTCAATTTCTTCAAGAGAGGCATTTTCATCTCCCCACTTTATATTTTCAAGTATACTTCCCGTAAACAGCAATGTTTTCTGGGGCACAAGAGCTATTTTATCCCTCAATACCTTTTTATCCATGTATCTTATATCCAGACCATCAATCCTAATAGTTCCGCAGGTGGGGTCGTAAAACCTCGGAATCAAACTTACCAGAGTGCTTTTGCCCGAACCCGTCGACCCTATTATCCCAAGTGTCTCCCCCGGAGTACATGTAAAGCTGACATTTTGAACAACCCGGTGATTATCGTCATAGGCAAAACTCACATTTTCAAATCTTATCTCTCCTATTTTATCGAGGCCCAATCCAGATCCGCCGGGGCTGGAACTGTTTTCCTCTTCAAACACCTCAGAGATCCTGCTGGCAGAAGCCTTGGATTTTACAAATGTGTTAAAAACCGAAGATATGATCATAATTGAGTACAGTATCTGTGTCATATAGTTTGTAAATGCAATTATCTGCCCAACTTTCATAGTACCCCTGCTTACATATATTCCCCCAATCCAGAGCACGGATACTATTCCCGCATTTATGGCAAAATTTATGCCCGGGGAAAATATGGACATAACCTGCATTGCCCTGGTGGATAAATTGCCAAGTTCTTCATTGAAACCTTCAAACCTTTTATTTTCATAATCCGAGCGGTTAAATGCCTTTACTACCCTCACCCCTGACAGGTATTCCCTCATTACGGAATTCACCTTATCCAAGGCCTGCTGCACTCTCATAAAATATGGATACCCTATATGCATGTTTAAAAATATAAGTACCCCCACAACCGATATTGCAATAAAAATTATCACTGAAAGACGGAGG
This sequence comes from Clostridium lapidicellarium, assembly GCF_041224415.1. Lineage (NCBI taxonomy): Bacteria > Bacillati > Bacillota > Clostridia > Eubacteriales > Clostridiaceae > Clostridium > Clostridium lapidicellarium. Next base: position 67,863 of record NZ_JBGFFE010000005.1, read on the forward strand.
TTCAGCCTGGATGCCATAATTATACTTCCTACACACAAAATAGGTGCCTTTACGGCTATCCTCATAAGGCTGTTTACAAAGTTCTGAATCTGAGTTACATCATTGGTAAGCCGTGTTATAAGCGAGCTCCTTTCAAATTTATCAATACTTTTGAAAGAAAAACTCTGTACCTTTCTAAATAAATCCTCCCTGAGATCTGCGCTGAAATTCTGTGATACAGTTCCCGACAATATGTTTCTCCCGGAAGCCCCAATGGCACCAACAGCAGTAATGCCGAGCATTACAAGCCCCTTCTTAACTATATAATTTATATCTCTGTACGCTACACCTACATCCACTATGCTGGACATTATAGTGGGCTGCATAAGATCGCACAGTGCCTCCACCGTAAGACATATTATTGCAAGGGAAAACCCCTTCCAGTATCTATCTACATATTTTCTCATGAATTTCAAGCAAACACACCCCTATGAATCACAAAATTATGTTATTATAATATTACTATATCATATAACACTGGTATAATAACTATATAAAACCTAATTTACAGGAGTGATATATTTGAATAAATATTTAAATAAAATTCTCTATTATTTCAGGGACAGCTATGGAATTGATAAACTTTCAACCCATCTTTACATAGCTGGATTCATATTTTCCCTATTTAGGTACAGTGCCACTTTTGGCTTTGTCTGCATAATATATTCTACATGGAGGTGTCTTTCAAGAAACAAGTACAGGAGGTACAAAGAACTTCAGGCTTATGAAAATTTTATATCACCTCTTGTCAGGCGGGTTAAAACACACAAAAACTTATTTGACAACAGCAGGTACTATAAAATATTCAGATGCCCAAATTGTTCTCAAAAAATGAGGGTCCCGCGGCATAAGGGAAAAATAACTATAACCTGTAGAAAATGCGGAACCACTTTTAAGAGAAGATCATAGACATACAAGCCAAATATAATATAAAAGTAGGTGCTGTAATTGGGAGAAAGAAAAATATTTGTTTCAATTTTAAAATTCATAGTTTTTATATTCTGGTTGGTATTTCAATTTATAGCAATAGTACTCATATACAACATATTTAACATATTTTTTATATACTATTTTATATTTTTTGAAATTCTCAGCGCTATTTCCGTAATACACCTGAACTATAAGGATAAAAATACATCCTATAAAATATGCTGGATTACTTTGATACTCCTGATCCCGGTAGTGGGAGTCATTATCTATATCCTATCCAGAATTGGAATCAAACGCAATTTCAACAAAATGAACAAAATGGAACTGGATGAAAAAATATTTCCCAAAGAAGATCAAGCCATGCTCTCGCTTCTAAAGGAGAAAAATAAAACTCGATACAATCAAACAAGGTTGATTAAAAATACAAGTGGCTATGGGGCCTATTTCAATACAAAAATAATCTATTTCCCATCGGGGGAAAGTATGTATAAAAAATTGCTGGAAGAATTGAAAAAAGCCGATAAATTCATATTTCTCGAGTATTTTATAATTTCCAGAGGAGAGGTATGGGACAATATATTTGAAATATTAAAAGAAAAGGCACGAAACGGGGTAGAGGTCAGAATCCTGGTTGATTACATAGGATCAATGTTTGTCCTTCCAAGGGATTTTGAAAAATCCCTGAGGAAAAACAACATAAAATACAAAATATTCAACCCTATAAAAATAATACTGAATGTCATGCTCAACTACAGGGATCACAGAAAAATGGCGATAATTGACGGTAAAATCGCATTTACTGGAGGAATGAATATAGGAGACGAATATATAAACTCCTACAGCAAATACGGCTACTGGAAAGACATGGGAGTGTGTCTGAAGGGAGATGCCGTTTACAGCTTTACATCCATGTTTTTGAGAATGTGGCAGTCAATAACAAAAAAAAGAGAGGATTTTGAAAAATACAAGTTTGAAAATAAGCTAAATGAATATACAGGTGTCATACTGCCTTACAACAGCAACCCGGAGGAAAACAACGATGTGGCACAAAACGTGTATTTGAGCATTATAGACAGTGCCAAAAATTATGTCTACATCACAACCCCATACTTGATAATAGGATATGAAATGATACTTGCACTGACTCTGGCTGCAAAACGTGGAGTGGACGTGAGAATAATAACACCTTCCATACCCGATAAAAAGACCATACAGGTCCTTACAAGATCTCATTATGACAAGCTTCTCGATTCAGGCGTGAAAATATATGAATACACCCCTGGATTCATACATGGCAAGACTTTCGTTTCCGACGGCGAGTGTGCGGTGGTAGGAACCATAAACATGGACTACAGGAGTCTGTACCTGCATTTTGAATGTGCCGTATACATGTATGACGTTCCCATAATAAATGACATTTACAGCGACTTTGTAAACACCATGAAACAGTGCAGGAAAATAGAAAAAAGTACCTGGGAGAAAAGATGTTTCTTCAAAAAAGTTCTGGAATCCGTACTCAGGATGTTTGCTCCGCTTGCATGAGAAATTATGTTCACAGAAACCGCAGATATCCTATGACATGTGTTTCCGGGACATCTTGCAGTATGTCCCTTACAGCTTTCCCGTCTACTGCTGCAATCACCGAAGTTTCCGGACCGCCTGACTTTTGGACATCCACACCGCAATCATCATTTATATGGCATCTCAAATTGTTGTACAAAGCAAGTTGTCCAGCTTCATAGGCTATGCCCCTGGATCCTACCGGAACTATTTCATATACGGAGGGATTCTTCAACAGTCCATATAATGTTTTATAATCGATTATTTCACTATCTCCTTCTAAATCTATCTCCTTTCCAACTTTGGGCACACCTGCACTTATTATAACCGCTTCCCCCCTTACACTGTTTACCTTCAGATCTTTCTGATCCGCCAAACCCACAGCAGTCATTCCAACAGCTGTAGAAACAGTTGCAAAATTTTCCTCTGTGCTCCCCGTAAGGATCACATCTTCAATTCCCGCAGCTTTAAGCTCTTTTTTTATTCCCGCAATTATTTCTTTCCCGGTATTATCCATTTCATTGCAGATATTATCTGTAAGTGCAACTACTTTTGCACCTGCACAGATCAACTCCAGCAAAACAACCCGTGCAGAGAAACCCCCTACATAAACGGGAGGTACTTTATAAGCGTCCCACTTTTTACTTCCAACACCCCCGCAGCTGTCGCAGGCCACTACCATAGTCCTGGTTTCATCCAGCCTTATCAAACTCAAATCCCTTATTTTTTTTATTTCCATTGTTTTACACTCCCCGGTAAAAATTTATATACCAGATATGCCACCAGAATGTTAAGTGCAGCTGCCAGAACCAGAAGCGGCAGCATGGCCAGTACAGCCTTACCTATTATGGGTACTAGCATAAATACCGACACAGGTCCGTTTATCAAAACACCTGCTGCAGAAGATATAATTATTGCCAGCAATCTATTTGACTTTATAAAAAATTTATATGTAATTCCAAATAAAAACATAGTAAGTGCCATATCCACCATAATAATCATATGTACCGGCAAGCTGAGTGGAAACCCACTGATGGCCGCCGACAGCAGATGACCAAATGCACCTATTACCGCCCCGTAAAAAGGACCCATAATCAATGTTCCCAAAAATCCTGCCGTGGAATCGAAAGCTATACTTCCCGCAATCTTTATATTGGCACCTATAAAACTCAGTGCTATAAAAAATGCCAGAATAATTATTTTTTTGATTTTCAAAAATCATCACCTCTTTTTATTATTATAAATTAAATTTAGCAAAAATGCACTGATTCAGCTGACTAATCAGTGCATAATTCATTAATTTAAATCGAAATATTCTGATATACTTTCAAAACATTTATCCACCATAAATTCTATATCCTCCTTTTTTATAACATAAGGGGGCATAAAATACAGTATATCCCCTATCGGTCTCAACAGAAGCCCTTTTTTCAAGGCCATTTTATATATTCCATAGCCTACCCTGTCCTTCCAGTCAAAACACTCCTTGGTTTTTCTATCCTTAACCAGCTCTACAGCCGTTATCATTCCCTGCTGTCGGACATCCCCTACAAAATCCATTCCTCTGGCCTTTTTAACCGTCAATTCTCCAATCATCCTGGATTTTTCAATATTTTTTTCAATTATATTTTCATTCTTGAATATATTGAGGCTTTCACAGGCCGCAGCACAGGCCATTGCATTGCCCGCATAGGTATGGCTGTGTATGAAAGTCTTCAATTTTACATAGTCGTCATAAAAAGCATTATATATTTTATCTGTAGTCACAGCCACAGACATGGGCATGTACCCCGCACTGATACCCTTTGACAAACACATTATATCCGGGCTTATATCCGCATGGTTGCATGCAAACATCTTTCCCGTCCTGCCAAAACCAACTGCTATCTCATCGGCAATCAAAATGATGTCATAGTAGTCACAGGCCTTTCTAAGTTTCTTAAGGTAGACGGGAGAATACATTCTCATTCCCGCAGCTCCCTGTACCATAGGCTCTATGATTACGGCACAGAGTTCATCGTGATGGCGTTCAAGTGATTTTTCCATATGTTCAAAACACTGGGCACCGCAGGTATGTCTGTCTTTTCCATATTCGCATCTATAACAGTCAGGTCCCTTTACTTTAATAGTATCTATCAGAAGAGGCTTGTATATTTTACTGTACAAATCCAGATCCCCCACGGAAAGGGCGCCTATTGTCTCTCCATGATAAGCCCCGGTTATCGCGGCAAACCTGATCTTTTTGTTTTTCCCGATTTGCTGGTAATATTGAAAGCTCATCTTCAAGGCTATTTCCACTGCCGAAGATCCATTATCCGAAAAAAATACTTTGGACAATCCATCTGGTGTAATTTCAACAAGTTTTTCTGCCAATTTGACAGCAGGCGTATTTGAGAAATGTGCAAAAATCACATGTTCAATCTGATCCAGCTGTTTCTCAATGGCCCTGTTGATCCTGGGGTTGCTGTGTCCAAATATATTTGTCCACCAAGAACTTATACAGTCCAAATAGGAGTTACCGTGTATATCATATAAATAACATCCCTTACCTCTTTTTATTATGATTGGAGGCAGCTCTTCACAATCCTTCATCTGAGTACAGGGATGCCATATGTACTTCAAATCTTTTTTCTCAAGTTCGTCCATATAATTCACCACCATATAAAATTTATATTTCCTTCATGCATTCTATTATTTTTTTTGGTTCAAATACCTTTTCAGATTCTTTCTTAACATCTTCCATAAAACTGTCCGATTTTTTATCCACAAAAGGCATAACCCCAAGTACAGGGATACCGGTCATTTTTTTGATCATTTTTATATTGTCGTCACAGAGCATGCTGTCTCTATATCCGTTAACTACAATCCCACTTATGGAAATATCTCTATTTCTAAGATAATCAACGGTTAAAAGAGTGTGATTTATAGTTCCAAGTCCTGCCCTGGCAACTAAAATAACATCCATGCCCATATCACTTATTAGGTTGTCCAAAGTATATACCCGATTATTTACATCTGCAATTGGGCATGTCACGCCTCCGCTTCCTTCACAAATTATATAATCATACTTTTTACTTAAATTACTGAATTTATCCCTAACAACCTCTATGTCGACTGGATTGTTTTCAATTTGGGAAGCCAAATAGGGAGAAACTGCCGTTTTATAAATATAAGGCGTCAGATCTTCGTATTCTTCCTCAATACCGGCAATTGAAGAGACAAAATCCGTATCTCCAGGAATAACTTTCCCGTCTATGGATTCAACTCCACTCAATGCGGCCTTAAAATAAACCGCACTGCAGCCATTTTTACGTAAAATGTAGATCAGTGCTCCCGTAACCAGTGTCTTTCCAATTTCCGTATCAGTCCCCACTACATAAACAGCTTTTGTCATTTTAATAACCTCCTTTTCTACGAACTCAATATTCAACTGCGAACTGCCTTCAAAACTTTCAGCTTCAAAGATAAAAATGCAACGGATACACTTATAAGCAAATCACCTCCCACACAGATGATAAAGCCGTAAAATACAGCCCATCCCATGGTTTTCCTGTCCCCCAGATATAAATTGTAAATCAAATACAGATGCAGTACGCCAAATAGATAAACAAAGAACAGACCACTTAAAACACACAGAAGAGATTTTACAAAACTGTTTTTTTGAATTTTGGAATATAATTTACCGATTACATAAGAAGCCACTATGAAGCCTATAAGATAGCCAAATGTAGGCTTAAATATGTAAGATAGACCCCCTCCTTCCGTGAAAATAGGGATTCCTATAAGCCCCATACTCACATACAGTATTTGAGAAAGCGCCCCCAGCCTGGCACCCAGAACAATTCCACTCAGTGCACAAAACAGCCACTGCAGTGTGAAAGGCACAAAAGGTATTGGTATTCTTATAAAAGCACCTATAGCAGTAAGTGCTGCAAATATTGATATCAAAACCATGTCCCTTGTTTTCATAGAACCACCTGCCTTTATTCATTTGTCAACCATATTTCAAAATATGGTTTACAATTTAGTATAATAGTATTATCAATCATATTTGTCAATACAAAAAATATCTTGAATTTACACATGTATATTGTTATAATTAATTTGTTAACCTTTATATAAAATTGGGTTTACAATAAACTGTAGAAGGAGATATTTTTATGGATGAATTATGGGACAAAATATTGGACATAGGACAGAGGATTTTAAATGGGGGAAACATAACAAGAAAAGAAGCAGAAGATTTGGGGAAATGCAGTGAAAGTGACGTATTTCTGCTGTGCAGCTTTGCCAACAAGATAAGGGAAAAGTTCAACGGAAGCAAGGTGGACCTGTGCTCGGTTATAAATGCAAAATCAGGCGGCTGCCCTGAAGACTGTGCATTTTGTTCTCAATCCGCCCACCACCACACCAATGTAAAATGTTATCCACTTATAGACGAGGATAAAATAGTGGAAACAGCAATAAAACGTGAAAAAGCAGGTGCAAAGCACTGTGATATCTGCACAAGCGGTTTAGGTTATACCGGAAATGAAAAAAATTTTAAAATAATATTGAATGCTTTTAGAAGAATGAAGGCAAATACAAATTTGAAATTATGCGCCTGTCTCGGAACCCTCACCATGGATGCGGCACAACAGCTGGCAGATGCAGGTGTTGAACGTTATAACCACAACCTGGAAACAGCAAGAAGTTTTTATCCCAATATAGTTTCAACTCACGGATATGACGAAAGAATTGATACAATACGATATGCGAAAAAGGCCGGCATGGAAGTATGTTCAGGCATGATCATGGGCATGGGGGAGACCATGAACCAGCGTATAGAACATGCATTCCTACTAAAGGAACTGGATGTGGACGCAGTGCCTTTGAATGTGCTGAACCCAGTTAAAGGTACAAGACTCGAGAATGCAAAACCTCTTGCCCCTATCGAGATAATAAAGACTTTTGCAATAATGAGATTCATATTCCCTGACAAGAATTTGAGATTTGCCGGAGGAAGGGAGAAAAACCTAAAGAGCCTGCAGCCTCTGGGATTCATTGCCGGTATAAACGGCATGCTCATAGGTGATTATCTAACTACAGAGGGGCAAGCAGTAAATAAGGATTTTCAAATGCTCAACGATTTGAATTTAACATATTAAAAGATAGATCACATTAATTCTCCAATGTACTGGCAGATATTGCTTTACAGTTAAAACATAATTCTGCCAGCCTTATTATTTTCAAAATCACCGCCGACATATTCACTAAATTTAGCAATACTGCATATTTTTGTGATATGATTATAGTATCTTACTATAAAAGGAGATGGGGCAAATGTTTAAAAAAGTATTTTCCTCCGTACTTATATCAATTTTTCTGGTATGTCTAGGCGGAACTACAGCAGATGTAAAAGCCAGTACCACCCAGGCGGTATCAAATGACACTGAATTCACCGTAAGCATTGACGGGAAAAACATTCCATCAAAATATGTACAACCTTATCAGGACTCAAATTCAACAGTCATGGTTTCCCTAAATGTATTTTCCGGGAAATTAAATGGAAACTTAAAGGTAGGCACAAACACCGCTGAATTCATCACTCCAACCTACACCATAAATCTCAAAAACAGCAATAAGAAAATATCTGTGAACAACAACAATATTATCCTGTCAACAGCTCCAATCATAAAAACTAATTTTGTATTTGTACCTCTGGAGTTTTTCAGCAGAATATTCGGTAAGACCATAAACTGGGACAACAGTACAAAAAGCATTAAAATAACAACCCCCGAAAAAGTACAGATAAATCAAGAAAGTTCCTACATTTCGCAAAAATTGGACGCCTATTTAAGTGCACTTCAAAATACGGATAATTTTCACGGCAGCGTACTCGCGGCCCGGAATGGAAAGATACTCTTAGACAAGGGTTATGGTAAATCAGATTTTCAGCAAAATATTCAAAATACCCAAAACACCACCTTTCCCATAGGTTCCATGACCAAACAATTTACGGCAATGGCCATAATGCAGCTGGTCGAAAAAGGTCTGATAAACACAGGTGATCCCATTTCAAAATACATCCCCGATTTTCCAAGAGGAGATACCATAACAATAGGAAACCTTCTCACACACAGTTCAGGAATTGTAAATTGCACCAATCTCCCTGAATTCTGGAGCATGAATCAATACTCTTTGGGAGATATAAACAAAGTAATGGATATATTTAAAAATAAGCCTCTGGAATTTAAACCGGGAAGCAATTTCAGCTACAGCAATTCAGGATATATACTTCTGGGATATATAATTACAAAAGTAAGTAAAATGAGTTACGAAGACTACCTTCAAAAAAATATCTTCCAGCCTCTGGATATGAAAAATACAGGACTAAGCTATAACGGCAGTGAAAAAATGTATTCTTCAACAGGCTACGGAGGTTACCTGGACGTGTATTCTGTAAACGATGAAGCAACACTTAAGGGGACCTACGGTGCAGGATGCCTGTACTCAAGCACAGAAGATCTATACAAATGGGACAGGGCTCTTTATACGGAAAAACTTGTTAAAAAGTCTACATTGGACAATATATTTTCAGATCACATGGCAATGACATCTTCAGGACCTTACTACGGATACGGATGGATGCTTTCAAATGGAAAATACGGGAGAAAAATATATCACGGCGGAAATACAGTTGGATTCACCAGCAATATAGCCAGATATCCCGACAAAAATCTGACTATAATCATTCTCACAAATGTAGGTTATTACAACATAAATCCTCTAAATGACACCCTGGCCGGCATAATTCTGGGAGAAAATTACGAACTTCCAGCGGCAAAACATGTAGTCAACCTGAATGTTAAAAATTTAGATAAATATATTGGCAGTTACAAGCTGCAAAATAGCCCTGGAAATGTATCCATAACCACCGACGGGAAATCCATCTTTTACGAGCAGAACAACCAAGGTGAAAAATATCAGCTATATCCCCAGTCCCAAGTTAAATTTTTCCTCAGGATTGCAGATGTGAACCTTAAATTTGACACGGACAACAATGGTGAAATTACAGGACTTGAACTGTCCCAACCCGCACTGGGTCTCAACCTGCATGCAGATAAAACAGAATAAAATCAAAGGCCAGATCCTGCCTCTGTAGCACCTGGCTTTAACTAATTTTATTTAAAGCAATTTCAGTATATCCTGTTTCATACTTAAAAGTTCCTGTGAAAACAACCTGTTTTCCTTGTCGTCCCTGTTGAAATCCACTGCAATCTCTTTCTTGACTTTACTGGGTTTTGAGGAAAGTACATATATCCTGTCCGAAAGAACAATGGCCTCCTCAACGTCGTGGGTTACAAAAAGTACGCTTCTGCCAAGCTTTCTCTTCATATTCAAAATCCACCTCTGCATTTTTCCCCTTGTTATGGAATCAAGTGCACCAAAGGGCTCATCCAGAAGCATTATCTCCTTTGAAGAAAGAAATGTTCTTAAAAAGCTGGCTCTCTGCCTCATACCGCCTGAAAGTTCATAGGGATATTTATCTTCATAACCGCCCAGTCCAAACATATCAATATACTTTTCGGCAATTTTCCTAGATTTATTCCTATTCACCTTTCTTATATCAAGGGGCAATACCACATTTGAAATTACCGTTTTCCAGGGCAGGAGAAGATCTTTCTGCTGCATATAACCTATGTCATCTTTTACAAAGACACTGCCGCCGTCCTCTTTTACAAACCCCGTTATTATATTAAAAAGAGTACTCTTGCCGCAGCCGCTCGGACCGAGTATAGAGACAAATTCCCCCCTGTTCAAATACAAACTTACATTCTGAAGTACTGTCCTTTGGCCAAATTTTTTACACACATTCTCAAGCTCAATCATAGTATCGCCTGTATTATTTGGGAAGGAATTCGTTTGTAAATGCATCACTTGTATTTAACTCCTTTTTTATCAGGCCCTTATCTTTCAAAAATTTGGCATAACGCTGCCATACCTGAGATTTCATAACTCCCCATCTGGGAGCATCTGCCACATACTGTTTCGCCATGTACTTTTGACTTTCAACAGCCAGATTCTTGTCTATCTCCGGAGCATACTTCAAAAGTATTCCTGCGCTTTCCTCAGGATGTTTTATGGAATATTCATAGCCCTTGGCAGTAGCCGCTAAAAATTTCTTCACTTTTTCTGGATTTTTATCTATAATTCTATCACTGCTTATAAGAATAGGTGTGTAGTAGTCCAGGGACGGATCCAAATTTCTGACAGGTATGTAATCAAGCTGTTCTCCCTTCAATTTAGCCTGTATGCCGGTCCAGCCTTCAAATATCCAAGCAAAGTCCACGTTTTTTTTCGTAGCCGCAAAAAAATCATCGCTTCCAATGTTTACTATTTTGACTTTCTTAAAATCACCGCCGCTCTTTTCCATCACAGCTTTAAGCACCGCCTCTTCAGAAGGCGACCCCCATCCTCCATACACTTTTCCTTCAAAATCCTTCGGAGTTTTTATATTTTTGCTCTTTGGCGCGGCAAATCCGGAAGTATTGTGCTGTATTATTGCAGCAATAGCCTTCACAGGAAGCGGTTTATCGCCTGTAAGTGCATAGGTAACATCTTCCTGATAGCTCACTCCAAAATCACCCTTCCCGGCAGCTATGAGATTGGTAACACTTCCGGCAGACGGTTGAACTATCTTAACATCCAGCCCTTCATTCTTATAATATCCCTTGTTCAAGGCCACATACAGTCCAGTATGATTTGTATTTGGAGTCCAATCCAATATCACAGTAGTCTTTTCCAAAGAATTTGATGTTTTATTCTTATTATCTGTTCCACACCCCGACAGAACAACCACACTTACAAAAACAGCCAATATCAAAAATATAAATTTTCTTTTTTTCATTATTTTCCCCTCTTATCTCCAATGTATTACTTTTTTACCTATGAAATCTATAATATAAATTATTGCGATACTTATCACAACAATAACTATGATTGAAGCAAATACTTTATCAAGCTGGTAGGCGTTTTTGGCTCTTACCATATACACGCCTATTCCACTGTCTCCCCCCAGCCACTCACCTATAATTGCAGCCATTATCATGTAAGTTGCAGCAATCTTCAAGCCTGAAAAGAAATTCACCATGGCATAGGGAAGTTTGAGATGGTAAAATATCTGAAGCCTGGAGGCTTTCATGTTATGAAATAAATTTATGTAATCCGGGTCTATCTTTTCCAGGCCATCCACAAGGTTTACAACTATGGGGAAAAAACACACCATTATCACAACTATTATCTTGGGAAGTACTCCAAATCCGAACCATATTATGAAAAGCGGTGCTATGGCTATAGTCGGAATAGTCTGAGATATAAGCAGAATAGGATATAATGATTTTTTAACTATATTGAAGCTATCCATTATTATAGCCAATACAAATGAAAATACTATGGATATAAAAAACCCTATAAAGGACTCATAAAGGGTAACCTCCGTATCTTTCATTATATTCCCAAAATCCGAAATAAGGGTTTTTACAATATCAAGCGGAGAAGGAAGAATATATGGCTGTATATACTGGAATCCCACCACCAACTGCCATATAACTACAACTACTACTATTGTGAGTACGGGATATATTTTATTTTGAATATTTTTTAATCTCTTCATTCCAAGCACCTTAGATTTTCTATTTTTTCAATTTATCCATTACATTGTGCTTTAATATATAATCAGAATATCCAAGCTGATCCAGCACATTTTCCTTCTCTTTCCTAAGCCTGTCATTTTCAGCTGCTTTTTTCCCCGTCTTCATACTATAGTATACATTATCCCCAGAAGAATAATAGTAATTTTTGTCTATAAAGGAACCATTCCTGAATATCACCCTTTGATTTATGGGGTTAAAAAGATCTTTGCCAAGCATATCTTTTTCAGGCAGATTAAATAAATTGCAAACCGTGGGGTATACATCCATTTCTCCTCCATAAGTATTGTTTACACCTTTTACCGATTCATCGGGAAAATGTACCAGAAGAGGTACCTTCTGAAGTTTTTCCCAGTTTACATCGGAGGTAGAATTTATGTTTAAGAATTTAAGCAGCTGATTTCCCCTATCCTTAGGTACTGCATAGTGATCTCCGTAAAGTACTACAACTGAATTTTTAAGCGTTCCCCTTTCATCCAGAGAATCCAGAAACATACCCAGCTGTTGGTCCGTATAGTGTATTGCCTTTAAGTAGTTTCCAAGGAAAGTGCCATTCAAGCTTCCCACATCGAAATTTCCATATTTGTTCACCTGATCATACGGAAAATGACTGGTAAGTGTTATCAGGAAAGCGTAATAGGGAGACTTCATGCTGTCCAATTTTATTAGTGACTGGTTCAAAAAAGATCTGTCACTGAGACCCATACCTATTATCTCATTTCCCCTGTAACTCTTCTCGCCGTAGAAGGTATCAAATCCAAATTTCTTATACATTATATTTCTATTCCAAAAATTTTCCCTAAAGGCATGAAAGGCTGCCGTGCTGTATCCCTTTTTTTTGAAATTTTCAGGCATAGCATGAAATCTATTACCCGAATACAAGAAATATGCCGACCCCGCAGAAGCCGGATAAAGTGAATTATTGGTCATGAACTCCGCATCAGAAGTACCTCCTGCCGCCACCTGATAATAAAAATTATTGAAATATTCAGATCTTCTGGCCCACCTGTTCAAATTTGGAGTTATTTCCTGTCCATTTACAGAAGCTCCCATTACAAATTCCTGGAGGGCTTCCACCTGTATCATTATAAGATTTTTACCCTCTGCAGAACCCTTTAAACTTTTTCCATCCGATTTATTATTATCAATAAATGTATTTATCTCATCTATCTTTTTTTCGGAATCAGGTACCAATTTCGTTATATTTGCTGAAACTGAATTATATATGTCAAGACAGTGATAATTCAATACACCCAATTTTCTAGTTATGTAGACTTTATTGTACATCGTACTCAATAGCCTGGGCTGTTCCCTTGAAAGCCCATAAAAGCTTTTAAAGTCCAAAACAACTCCAAATAAAAGAAGAAGCATAACCACCGGCAGCTTATAATCTGGAAAAACATTACTTCCGTACTGCCTGACGTACCTATTTATAAAGGGCACAATAAATGCAATGTCAAAAAAATACAGAAAATCCTTTATATTCATCAGGCTGGATACACTTGATTTTACAGCTCCTAGCTGGAATCCATTTGCAAGTACAGGAAGAGATATTATATCCTTAAAATATCTAAAATAAATAATATCACTTACTATAAAGGAGCTTATTACAATGTTAAATATATAGAGCATTCTGGAACGAGCCCCTGTATTGAAAAACAATGATATAGAAACTATAATCATCACCGAGGCAATAGTTGGAATGAAAAGTGAAACAAATTTCATATGTCCTGTTTCCAGATGTTTTCCATATACTAATATTTTGAAAGTTACACATACTATAAAAAATATTACATCCAAAAAATTTAAAAATAACACATTTGATTTATCCATAATTAAATATCCTCTAAACTGATAAACTGAATACAACATTATTTAATACTAAAATTATAAAACTAAACGGTAAAATTGTAAAACAATATGTAAACAATAATAAAAGATCTTTTATAGCTATTTACATAGATGCCATAGTGTAGCATAATATATTTGTCATGTAAAAGCTAAAAAGAAGAAGGAGGCATACATTCCATGGGAGAAAACAAGGATGATAATAAATTTTCAGTAGATGAAAAAGCAAAAAAGCAGTTTTTGGAAGAACTGAAAAGTAAAAATATGGAGGAGAAGAAAAAACTAGAAGAATCTAAGAAAGAGGAAAAAGAAGATAAAAAGCCTGAAGCTAAAGATACCATGAAAGAGGACAATAAAGACAAAACCGATGACACTAAGATAAATAATTTTGAAAAGGACACTGCCAAAATCAAACCTTCAGACGTCAAAGAAAATACCAATTCAGATAAAAACTCAAATAAGAAAAAGAGTCTGATACCGCAGAATCTAAAACTCTCAGTTATAGATACGGCTGTACCAGCTGTAATTTCATTGGCCCTACTTTATTTATTTGACCTTATTTTAAGGCTTCTGTTCGGATATTATATAGCAGATATGAAGGGTATGTATATAATATTGTTCCTAATTGTATTAGTACTGTATCCTGTTATAATGAGAAGCTGCAAATTCAGAAAGACTTTAGGTGAAAAATTTACTAAAGCATCAAAAAAGGAGCAGATTGGAAATTGAAAAAGGGAAATCAATATGAATTTTCCATAGAGGAATCACAATTCCCAGCAATGGGAATTGCACAAAGGGATGGATTGAAAGTATATATAAAAAACTCAGTACCTGGTCAGAAAATAAAAGGTCAGATTACGAAAAAAAGAAATGGATATGCAGAAGCTAAAATAATTGAAATAATTGAAAATGTAAATTATGCAATAGATCCGGCCTGCCCCCACTTCAACCTCTGCGGCGGATGTAATTTTCAGTTTATACCCTATGATATGCAGGTCAAATTAAAAATGCGGCAGGTTTTGGATCTTTTCCAGCAATCATCTATTAAAAATTTTAAATTCCTGGGTATAGAAAAAAGCCCTGATAAATTTCAATACAGAAATAAAATGGAATTTACCTTTGGAGATGAACAAAAGGGTGGACCTCTTACCCTGGGAATGCACATGAAAGGAAAGGCATTCGGGATTGTGAATGCTGACAGATGTAAAATAGTCGATGAGGATTTCAATCTCATCTTAAATAAAACTGTACTCTATTTCAGGGAAAAAAAGCTGTCCTACTACAGGGTTCGAAGCCATAGAGGATTCCTGAGAAATCTGGTAATCAGAAAAGGAAAAAATACGGGGGAAATACTGATAAACATTGTAACTACTTCGCAAATTGATTTCGATTTCACTGAAATAACTGAAATATTAAAGGATTTAAATTACAGCGGCAAATTAAAGGGTATACTTCACACTATAAATGACAGTCTGTCAGATACAGTAAAAAACGACTCTATTGAAATACTATATGGAAACGGTTTTATAATTGAAAAAATTTTGGGATTGAAATTTAAAATCTACCCGCAATCCTTTTTTCAGACCAATTCCCGTGGTACTGAAAAATTATACGATATAATAAAAAATTTCATAGGGGATTCTTCATCAAAGACAATTTTCGACCTTTACTGCGGCACTGGAACCATAGCACAAATACTGTCTTCCCATGCAAAAAAAGTGATAGGCGTAGAACTGGTAAAGGAAGCTGTGAAATCTGCCAGGGAAAATGCAGTATTGAACAATATAGAAAATTGTAGTTTTATAGCGGGAGATGTGCTTAACGTAATAAAAACCCTGGAGGACAAACCTGACATAATAGTACTCGATCCCCCAAGGCCTGGAATCAATCCCAAAGCAATCAAACAGATTACAGCTTTCAATGCTTCACAGATAGTTTACATATCCTGCAACCCAAAATCTCTTGTAAATGACCTGAACTCATTTATTGGTTCCGGATATAAATTAGACAAGGTAAAACTGATGGATATGTTCCCGCACACCGCCCACGTTGAGACGTGCGTATTGATGTCAAGGGTAAAAAAGTAACGGCTGAAAAGCCTTTGATTTCAGGGCGCTTACGGGGTTGATGACTAATTCTGCTGACTGGAGCAAGTTGCTTTGTGGAAACTTATCTACGGAGCGCTTCTGAAGCTGTTCCAGAATTCTGTCACATAGTTGAGTTGCCAGATTAGATGTTAGCCTTTGAGGCAGTGGATTAGATGTTTTTTGATGCTGCGTGTCGAGGATAGATGTCAGGAAATGCAGTCGCGAAATTTATCATTTCTTTTTTGGAATAGTAAAAAGGGGAGGGCTCAGCTGTGGAGTACGTAGTAGCCGGAATATGTATTGTAGCAGCTATGATTATCTGCGCAGTATTTATTTATAGGTCAAGAAAGAAAAATGAGAAAGCTCCCTCATCTGCAGTAAAATCTATTACTGATGATAAATCAGCTAGACTGCTGACAGTGGAGAACGAGCCACAAGAGGTGGCATTCCGATGGAGATGCTTCCGGCTGAATCAATACCAGCCGGATCGAAAAGCAGATAATCCAATTTCGTTTTTGAAGGGTTTCCGCGGATATCTGCATACGGACGGTTACCAGGCCTACGGAAAGCTGGAAAATGTTACGCTGGTCGGCTGCTGGGCTCATGCGCGGCGGAAATTTGACAAGGCAGTAAAAGCTTTGCCAAAGTCCCAGCAGAAAACATCTTCCGCTGGAATCGGGCTGCTGTACTGCAGCAGGCTTTTTGAAATAGAAAACAGGATCGCGGAACTGTCGCCAGAGGAGCGGAAAAAGCAGCGGCAGAGTCAGGCAAAACCGATTCTGGACGCCATCCTGGCATGGGTAAAGACGAGAAACGCGGCGCCGAAGTCCGCCCTCGGCCAGGCACTGCACTATCTTGTGGAACAGTGGCCGCGTCTCATTCATTATCTGGATGATGGGCGGCTGGAAATCAGCAACAACCTTGCCGGAGTTGGACGCGAAAGCATCCTGCAATGGATCAATAAGCGTAATATGCCTGCCTATAAGGTCGGCAGGCTTTGGAAATTCAAATTGTCCGAAATTGACAAATGGATCAGATCCGGCGGCGCATCAGAAGAAAGCAATACGGAAGATAATGAACAGGCTTAAAGGAGGGAAAATCCGTTTGTGGAAAAACTTATAGACATTCAGAGCGGTCCGGTGGCCTCTCTTTTGGATTTGCTTCTTAAGGATAAATCAACAAAGAAAAATATTATCTGGGCAACCGATACCTATGAGAAACTTGGACGTGGCTTCACCTATAAGGACCATATAAGCCGCAGCCTCCTTCTACAGAATGCGGACATCATCAAGCCGAGAATCCAGAAGACGCAGGAGGCACAGCAGGAACGTACACGAAAAAAAGCCGAGGTTTTCACCCCAGCGTGGCTGTGTAACTTGATGAACAATGATTGCGATAAAGAGTGGTTTGGCAGGAAATATGTATTCAATGCAGAAAACGACGACCACACATGGACGGTTGCTGAAGAACCGATCGAGTTTCCAAAAAGAAAGACTTGGAAACATTATGTGGATTCACGGCGGCTGGAAATCACCTGCGGAGAAGCGCCTTATCTTGTATCCCGCTACGATGTGTCAACAGGGCAGCTTATCGTCCCGCCAAAGCGCCGGATTGGGCAGCTCGACCGGAAACTTCGGGTCGTGAATGAAAATGCCGAAAACTATGACGAGTGGGTCAAATGGGCAATCCGGGCGTTCGAGGCGTCCTACGGGTACGAGTATCAGGGTGACAGTCTTCTGATAGCGAGAATCAATTTGCTCCTAACATTTATCGACTACTATCAGGAACGGTGGGACAAGGAACCCGACGAGAAGCTGCTTCAGACAGTGGCGAATAAAATTGTATGGAACGTCTGGCAGATGGACGGCCTGAAAGACACTATCCCGCTCGGAAAACCGTACGAGGAATTCCAGCAGCTAACGCTTTTCGATATGTATTCTGAAATGACAGATATGGCAGATAATGAACCTGAAGCTATACCGTGCAAAATATACAACTGGAGAAGAGATAATTCCATTCTTTTCAACAAACTAAAGGAGATGAAAGTCATGGAACATAAACTTTTCGATTTTGTAATTGGAAATCCACCATATAATGAGGACTTTGAGAATTCAGGAGAAAATGGAAATTATGCGAAGCCTGTATATAACCAGTTTATGGATGCGGTTTATAAAATAGCTGATAAAGTGGAACTGATTCATCCGGCACGTTTCCTTTTCAATGCTGGCAGTACACCTAAAGTCTGGAATGAGAAAATGCTTAATGACGAACATTTTAAAGTTCTTCAATATGAGCCAAACAGTACTGCGGTATTCCCTAATACGGATATTAAGGGAGGCGTTGCAATAACATACCATGACAATTTTAAGACTTTTGAATCCATCGGAATATTTACTGCATTTCCGGAACTGAATGAGATTGTTAAAAAAGCAAGAGCAGTAAACGAAAATAAAAGTATTGCATCCATGATTTATACCCAAGTAAAATTCGACCTAGACGCGCTCTATGCAGATTATCCCGAGTATAAAAGCATTCTCGGTTCAAAAGGAAAGGACCGCCGTTTCAGAAATAATATTTTTGAAAAAGTTGCACTATTCACTGACGAGAAAAAAGATGAAGATGATTTAAGAATACTTGGTATTTTGAAGAATAAGCGAACATGGAAATACATTTCCCGCAAATACGTGGATATGTCCCATGAGAATCTAAAGCTATGGAAAGTGCTTGTGCCAAGAGCAAACGGTTCAGGTGCACTTGGTGAAGTATTATCTACGCCGTTAATCGGCGAGCCGTTAATCGGCTATACACAGTCATTTATTGGAATTGGCTCATTTCATACTGAGTTAGAAGCTAATGCCTTGTTACAGTATGTAAAAAGCAAATTTGCGCGCGTTCTGTTAGGTGTACTTAAAGTCACCCAAGACAATGATAGTGGCGTTTGGAAGTTGATACCACTCCAAGATTACACTTCAAATTCCGATATCGACTGGTCAAAATCCATTCATGAAATTGATTTACAGCTGTACCGCAAGTATGGGCTTGATGAAAAGGAGATAGCCTTTATTGAATCGCATGTAAAGGAGATGGCGTGATGGCGGGCATCAAAATCCAAACAGCTTATCCAGTCGTTCCCCAATGCTATGCGTATACCACGCCGGGAGTGCCTGCGCACGACGGCTGGACAAAAATCGGCTTTACGGAGCGGGATGTGGAAACCCGCATCAAAGAGCAGACGCATACCGTCGGCGTGCCGCATAAAACATGGTGGCATCTGCGCGCCGCATATATGACGGAACCATTCGGAACCTTTACAGATAAAGACTTTCATGCCTATTTGAAGAAGCTTAGCGTCGATCGTGAGGAAGGCACGGAGTGGTTCTGCATTGCGCCCAATACCGCAAAGGGTGATTTTGTTGATTTTACCCAGAATCACGGTGTTGTTTCCGATGATGACGCGGACGCGGTCATTCCGTATAAGCTCCGCGATGAGCAGAACAAAGCGGTTGAGATAGCACTTGATTATTTCAAATCTCACAGCAATGGTGAATTTTTATGGAATGCAAAGCCACGTTTTGGCAAGACGCTTTCGGCTTATGACCTGTGCAAAAGGCTTGATGCGACGAATATTCTTATTGTGACGAACCGCCCGGCAATTGCAAATTCATGGTATTCGGACTATGAGACGTTTTTCGGCCCGCAGTCCGGCTATCTGTTTGTCAGCAACGTGGACGGCATTAAAGACAAAAAATATGTGATGAGCCGTCAGGAGTATCTTGACAAAGTGCTGGATGGAAATAGCCATGCCAAAGGCTGCATCGAATTTGTGAGCCTGCAGGATCTGAAAGGTTCCCTCTATTTCGGAGGGCAGTATGATAAGTTGTCAGAAGTAAGCGCAGACAAAGGCTTAAACTGGGATATTATGATTGTAGATGAGGCGCATGAAGGTGTCGATACCTACAAGACAGATACCGCTTTTAATCATATTAAGCGTAAATGGACGTTGCATCTTTCTGGTACGCCGTTTAAGGCATTGGCAAATGACAAATTTGCGGAAGATGCGATTTTCAACTGGACGTATGCGGACGAACAAAAGAAAAAGCGTGATTGGAATGATTCCAGCGAAATTGAGAACCCGTATGAAAACCTTCCACGGCTTAGTCTGTTTACATACCAGATGTCGGATATCATCCGCGACAAGGTAAAACAGGGTGTTGTGCTTGCAGACAATGATGTTGAAGAATATGCTTTCGACTTGAATGAGTTCTTCAAGACGAACGAATCCGGAAAGTTCATACATGACGCGGATGTGGACAAGTTCCTTGATGCACTAACACGTCAGGAGAAGTTCCCGTTTTCTACCCCGGAGCTGCGAAACGAGCTAAAACATACGTTCTGGCTGCTGAATCGCGTAGCAAGTGCTAAGGCTTTGGCAAAGAAACTGGAGCTTCATCCTGTGTTTAAGGATTATCACATTATTCTTGCAGCAGGCGACGGCAAGCTGGACGACGATGATGAAAACGAGAAGGCATTCGACCGTGTCACAAAGGCCATCAAAGAATACGATAAGACCATTACTCTGTCTGTTGGCCAGCTGACGACCGGCGTCACGATCCCGGAGTGGACGGCTGTGCTGATGCTTTCGAACATGGCAAGCCCGGCACTGTACATGCAGGCCGCTTTCCGCGCTCAAAATCCGTGCCTGTTTCATGATGCACAGGGCAACTCTTACAGAAAACAGAACGCTTATGTCTTTGACTTTGATCCGGCGCGTACACTGACGATATTTGAAAAGTTCGCCAATGACCTGATTCCTGAAACAGCGGGCGACAAAGGAGACTTCGACCAGCGTAAGAAGCATGTCCGTGAGCTTCTAAATTTTTTCCCTGTTTATGGCGAGGATGACCAGGGATCTATGATAGAACTGGATGCCGAGTCTGTTCTCACCATTCCGCGGCACATCCATGCCAAGGAAGTCGTAGAGCGCGGTTTCATGTCGAACTTCCTTTTCGCCAACATTTCCGGCATTTTTGGGGCGCCGAAAGAGATCATCGATCTTATCAATGGCATGCAGGCAATTGAGGAACCCAAAACGCTGGCGCCTGTCGAGGTTGACGAAGGGACAGCTGATAAGCTAAATCTTAATGAAAAAGGTAACGTGGAAGTCCCGAAGGAACAGGTTATCGGCACGGCAAGCGAGCTTTTCGGAGACAAAGTATATGGGGATGTCGATCAAAAGCTGGCAGCTGCAGTTGAGGACATCACCAAACAGGTTGAGATGACAAAGGATCCAAAGAAGGATGAACTGAAGGAACTTCGCGAAAAATTTTCCAAGCCTATAGCCAATACGCTTATAGACTCAGCAAAAACGCAGTATGGCCATGACCTGAAAAAATCTACACAGAATCAGATGGAGCGGAAAATTCAGGATACCACGGACACTGTAGTCAACCATGAATACGGTGATTACGCTATCCGCAATCACCAGCTTGTCAAAGAACGTAAAGACAAAATCGCCGATGCACAAAAATCAGGCGCTCCCATGTCGGAAATCTCAAAGCTTGATGAAGAATATAAGAAACGAAGCATTAAAGAATATAATAGCATGGTAAACAGCATATACCAAAAGCTCCACAGTAATGAAACCGTCAAGAAGGCAGCGGAAACCATCGTCAAAACAGTAGAGACGGAAAAACTTAATAATAAGAAAGATTCTATTGAAGGCAGCGTGAGGGATCACCTGCGTGGCTTTTCCCGCACCATACCTGCATTTCTTATGGCCTATGGTGATGAAAATACGGCACTGGCAAATTTCGATTCACTCGTACCAGCTGATGTATTTTGGGAAGTAACGGTTAATCCGCAGAGCGGAGAAGGCGTTACGCTGGAGCAGTTCCGCTTGCTGCGTGATGGCGGCGACTACTATCAAAAGGATGAAAATGGAAACAAAATTCGAGACGAGGAACACAAGAAACATTTTGACGGCCATCTGTTTGATGAAGTTGTCTTTAATGATGCAGTTCTGGAATTTATGAAGAAACGCGCCAAACTGGCCGATTACTTTAATGAGACCAGCAAAGGTGACATCTTTGATTATATTCCGCCACAGAAAACAAACCAAATTTTCACGCCAAAACGTGTGGTCAAGAACATGGTTGATCGCCTGGAGCAGGAGAATCCCGGGTGCTTCGATGATCCGAACAATACATTTGCTGACCTTTATATGAAATCGGGTATGTATATCACAGAGATTGTTACCCGCCTATACCAAAGCAACCGTATGAAAGTTTTGTATCCTGATAATGCGGAAAGATTGAATCATATCTTTGCAAAACAGGTATATGGTTGTGCACCGACAGAAATCATCTACCGGATTTGCCTAAGGTACATTCTTGGATTCAGTGATGAGATCCATATCGATAAGCACAATATTAAGCTATGCGACACGCTGGATTATGCAAAGAACGGAACGCTTGAAAAAGAGATGAAAAAGCTGTTCAACCTGTAAGGTAAATTGCCTATCAAGACAACTTACTCTTATTTGTTTATATCGACGCTTACACCGGACTTAAATTCCACGGTGAATTTGTCCTCGTAGACAGTGATTTTCTGAATCAGCCGTTTGACCAGAGTCTCATCAAATTCAGTAAGTTCAGTCGGCTGAGCGGCGATGAATTTCTGCAACTCGCGGATGCGGCTTAAGGTTTCATCCTGCAGCGTGTTTTCGGATTCGGATTGCTGTTTCTGTGCGCGGAGCCGAAAAATCTCATCTGTGATGGCCTTGTAATCGTCCTGATTGTTTGCTTTTTTGATGAGCTCTATTTGCAGTTCTTCCAGCCGTTTCTGAATCCCCTCTGGCGAAAGGGTATCTGTTTGCCGTACGGCAGCGGCGATATTTTGCTGCAGGGCGTTTGTGAAGTGGTCTTTATCTTCAAGGACCCGATTGATTGCTTTTATGGAAACGTTCTGTAATACGGTTTCGTTCACCGTGCGGTTACGGCAGGGTTCTTTTGACGAAGTGGACTCCAACCGGCTGATGCAGCGCCAGACAATCGACTTTTTGCCCCGGTTGTACCAGTGAATTCGACGGTAAAGCTCCCCACATTCCCCGCAGTAGATCATCTGCGCGAACGGGTGGCTGCAGGAGAAATTCCTTTTTCTGCCGGAAGGGCTGACATACACCACACGGCGGCGGACCAGTTCTTCCTGCACCTGCATGAAGATGTCCTTCGGGATAATGGCTTCATGGTCGGCTTCCACGTAGTATTGCGGAACCGTGCCGTTATTCTTGATTCGCTTCTTGGTAAGGAAGTCGACCGTATAAGTCTTTTGAAGCAGGGCATCGCCCATGTACTTTTCGTTGCGGAGAATTTTGTTGATGGTACTGGTGTGCCATTTCGTATTTCCGGCTCCGGTGAGGATGCCATCTGCCTCAAGCCCGATAGCAATCTTGTCCATGCTGGAGCCTTCGAGGTATTCGCGGTAAATTCTCTTTACAATCTCTGCCTGTTCCGGGTCAATGATGAGATGGCCGTTCTCGTCTTTGGTATAACCGAGAAATCGGTTGTGATTGACCTGCACTTTTCCCTGCTGGTAGCGGTACTGCAGGCCGAGCTTTACGTTTTGCGAAAGGCTCTGACTTTCCTGCTGGGCAAGGCTGGCCATGATTGTCAGCAAGACTTCACCTTTTGCATCCAATGTATTGATGGATTCCTTTTCAAAGTAGACCGGGATGTTCTTGTCCTTGAGCTGCCGGATGTATTTCAGGCAGTCCAGCGTGTTTCGGGCAAACCGGCTGATGGATTTTGTGATAATCATATCGATGTTTCCAGCCATGCAGTCGTCAATCATCCGGTTGAATTCATTCCGCTTCTTGGTGTTCGTGCCGGAGATGCCGTCGTCGGCGTAGATGCCTGCGAACTCCCATTCCGGATTCTTCTGAATGTATTCCGTGTAGTGTTTGACCTGTGCGTCGTAGCTTGTCGCCTGTTCATCACTGTCCGTACTAACCCGGCAGTAGGCTGCAACTTTCAGCCTTGGATTTTCTTCATTTCTCTCATTGTTCCCGACCTGCCTTTTTGCAGGAATGAGCATGACTTTTCCCATGAATCTGCCTCGCTTTCAATCCGCCCATAGAGGTATTCCGCCTGCAGAACCGGGTCGTTAAAATGCTTTTCTGCAGGTTTTACGGAAAACCTCGTCGGCGGTGCCTGTGGAACTGTTTCCTTTCTCCTGTTCTTCCGGCCGAGCTTCTCAGCACGGCTTTCCAACTCTTCCTCTGCTTTCCGGAATGTATCTGCATCGATAATGGCCGGATAGAAGTCATCGCCGAGGTAATGCCGGTTTCTCAGGATGCGTTTTGCAGAGCAGTGGTACATTTCAATACCGGCTTCTTTGGCGGCCCCGGCAAGGGAAAGTCCGGAAAGATAACTGGCGTAAAGCTTTCGTATTTTCTGGGCATTCTCTTTGTCAACGACGGCAATTCCGTTTTCAATCCGGTATCCGAATGGTGTATGTCCCATGGCCTCAAATCCTTTCTGTCAGCGTCAGACCGCATTTCATCTCAAAGCAGAGTTCATTTCTAGATTTTACAAGAATGCGGTTAACGAATTTTTCAAAAAGCACCCCGTCAAAATCATCCAGCATGACGCCTTTTTCCGTAAAATGGAGAAGGGCGGTCGCTTCTGTAACCGTGTGGATGCCTTCACTTTTTCGGTTATTCAGGGAATCAGCTTCCGCCCGGAGGTCATTGGCCTGCATCAGGAGTTCATTCTTTTCTTTGCTGTAAAGGATTTTATCGAGGTATCCTTGTGCCATGAGTTTCTGTAGCGTTTCACGCTGTTCGGCATTCTGCAGCAAGAGCGTCTGAATTTTCTGGACGCGGCGAACCGCATCGTCGGCAGATGAGCTTTTGATGGTATCAACATAGGGCTTCAGAATGAAACGGTGCGCAAAGACCAGCTTGTTTATCATGGTGACAAAGGCAAGCTGAATCGTATCTTCTCTGATGAATTTCATCGAGCACTTGCTCTTGTCCTCAATGTGCGTTTTGCAGCACCATGCAGCATATTTGAAATCGCTGCAGGTGTGGATTCTTCTCTTGAAGGTGCTGCCGCATTCTCCACAGATGATCTTCCCGGAAAATGGATACCGATTCTGATATTTGCGGCTTCCCTTCT
Organism: Clostridium lapidicellarium; assembly: GCF_041224415.1. Lineage (NCBI taxonomy): Bacteria > Bacillati > Bacillota > Clostridia > Eubacteriales > Clostridiaceae > Clostridium > Clostridium lapidicellarium. The sequence continues at coordinate 93,195 of NZ_JBGFFE010000005.1, forward strand.
CTACACCTTTTTCAGCGGCGCGTTCACGAATGAGTGCCGCCGCCATGTTGAAATCTTCATGGCTGATGATTGCTTCATGATGGTTCTGCAATAAATACCGGTTTTTCTCACCGCGATTGTGATGCCGGTTAAACTGGGAATCGGTATAAGTCTTTTGAAACAGGCAGTCGCCAGTGTATTTTTCATTGGCCAATATGTCGCGGACAGTCGTACTGGTCCAATGTCCGCTTCTCCTGCTGGGAATATGCCCGGCATTGAGTTCCTTCGCAATGGCAGGGCTGCTTTTTCCAGACAGCGTTTCAGAAAAAATCTGTTTTACAACTTGGGCCTGAGCGGGATTGATAACCATCTTTTCTCCGTCCCAGTCATAGCCGTAGGGCGGGTAACTGATTTTGAAGGTCCCGCTTTCAAATCGTTTCTGAACCGACCATTTGTCATTCTGCGAAATGGAAACAGATTCGTTTTGAGCCATACTGGAGAGGATGGAAAGGAACAGTTCGCTTTCCATTGCCCCGGTGTTGATGTCTTCCTTTTCAAAGTAAACGGGAATATTCAGCGTGAGAAGCTTTCGTGTCAGTTCCAGACAGTCGGCCGTATTCCGGGAGAAACGGCTGATGGATTTGGTTACGATGAAATCAATCTTTCCAGCTTTGCAGTCGGCCATCATTTTCCGCAGCTGAGGACGCTTCTCTTTTTTGGTTCCCGTGATGCCTTCATCGTAATAAAGCCCGGCGAACTTCCAGTCATCGCGCGACTTGATGTAACTTTCATAGTGCTCCTTCTGGGCCTTCAGGCTTTCTGCCTGTTCATTAGAATCGGTCGAAACACGGCAGTAAGCAGCTGCGCGAAGTTTCCTGCCATTATAATTGACCTTTTTGTTTTCCCCAATTTTTGTGACCTTTTTCATACACTCACCTCCTTCTGGTACGTCTATTTATCACTCTGATTGCCGGAACTATCAAGCAATTTCCGGCATGATTTCCACGTACAGAGGAGAGAAAGTTCTGCGGTTGATGTCCGTTAATTTGTTGAATTCAGCTTGAGAAATCAGATCGTTTGTAAGCATGATTTCTGCAATTTTCTGGGCGCGGTAGTAATCAAAATCACCCTGCAGCTTTTTCTGTGTAAAGAATCCGGTATGATTCGTTTTTGCTTCTTCTGCCATCGGTTATCCACCTCCACTTTTCACTGGAGATGGAGGAACGACTTGAGCGAAAGAAAATAAAAAAAGCCTGCGGGTATTCCGATGAGGGAACACTCGCAGGCGGGGTGGATGCACAATATGTTATCTTACTGAAATTTGCTTTTCGACTTGTTGGAATCAATAAAGAACCGCCATACCGATATGTCGATTCCTTTGATTCCAGTCATGTTACTTGTCCTCCTTTTCATCACGGTCATGGAGCTGTTCCAGCACAGTCTTGAGCTTTTCCGGTATCGGAAGTCCCAGGTGTGCCGCATTCTCTGTCAGAGACAGCCCTTCGTTTGAGAGATAGAAGAAGATGATTGCCGTCCGGAGCACGCCCGGCTGGCCGAGAACCTGCACGTCAATTACGTTTCCGATTCCGACCAGCAGAAAAATCAGCACCTTCCGGCAGATTCCCCTGAAACCGACCTCGGATGAAAGTTTTTTGTCCGAAACTGCACACAGGACGCCGGTGATGTAGTCGCAGATGACGAAGAGGAGCAGCGCATAAAGCAGGCCGTCGCAGCCGCCGAGAAAATAGCCGAGCCACCCGCCGATGGCGGCAAACACAAATTGTATGAAATTCCAGAATTCCTTCATGAGATATGCCTCCTTGTACATTTACATATGAAAAGCGGCCGCCTGTATGGACGACCGCTCAAAAGAAATTAACCGTTCAGAGAAGCCTTGACTTTAAAAACTGTCCATTCGCGGTGCTGGTCCGGGTCCATCGGGTCGATGATTGTGTAAACAATACTGCCGCGGATCAGCCTGCAGAAAGCGGTGATCAGCGGATTATACCGCATGACGACATTCGCCGCGTCAATCACCTGGACAGACTGGGCAATCCATGCTTCGGAGCCGCCCAAAGGATACCATTTGCACCGCAGATAGCGGGGCGGATCGCTGGAAAGCGTGTTGCCAAGGTCAATCCAGCTTGTTGTCTGATGAATACCTGTACCGGTGACAACTTTTCTCTGAATGCGGATTATGGTCCGCAGCTCGCTGATATGCATTTTATATCTCATGGCAGACACTCCTAAAACGCGTCTTTGCGGATACCAAAAAGGAGAGTGCGGAGCATGGAAGTCAGTCCTCCAAAATCCGCGTTCTCCCGGTTTTCGTATAGATAGGCCACCGCGTAAAGTTCCGCAATCCGCGCGGTTTCTTTTGAAGCAAGAAGTTCTGCTTCGTCTACACGTGCAATGTCCATACACAGCTTCTCTGCTGTTTCTATAAATCCCGTTATCACGGAATCCTCATCTGTAGAGTCAATATGCAGATAAAGCTTTGCTTCATCCAGTGTAATCAGCATGATGTGTCACCGCCTCTGTTCTACTTTTGAATCAGTTGATTCAGGCACTTGCTCCAGCTTTCAGGATCTGGACAGCTTCCGGCAGCACAAGCTTGCCGTCGACACGTTCCTTCGCCACATAGCCGATCATTCCGTTACCGGCAAAGAGCTCGCGGAGTTCCTGAAAACTTCTGGTTCCTCTGTCACCGATGTTGTAGTAGCTGAAATCACCGAAGGCGATCGCGGCTTTTCCGGCTTCAAGAGCAGGCGCATAAGCGGAAGTGCGCACAGCGTAGCCGCAAAGCCTGTCCGGTTCGCCAGCCTGATAGGACGGCTGCCAGATGTAGGCCTGGTTGTTGTCCTTGAGTTTGCGGATTGCCGCGAGGGTGGAGTCATTCAGAATAAAGCAGGCGTTCTTGCGGTACGGGCGCTTCAAGGCATAAATCAGGGTGAGAATATCATCCGTCGCGAGCTTTGTACCACTTAAGGTTACAGCCGTTACACCGCCGCCCTTGTCCGCAAAGATGCCGGTCGGCTTTCCGGTTCCGCTGCCGTTCAGGAAAGCGTCCTCTTCGGCATTGCCGAGCGCCTTGCCGAACTGGTCAATGATGTAGTTTTCCAGATTGAAGGCGTTGTCGTAAAGCAGTTCCTCGGTTACCTTGATGGCCACGTGGAGCTTGTGTGCATCAAGGACGATCTGGTCGAACGTCGCATCTCCGAAAGTCAACGCTTCGCCTTCCTCAATCCATGCCGCTGCGGGTTTCGTTCCCGCAATGTTGATCTTGTGCTCGCCGGACGTAGTGATGGTCGTTGCAAAGCTGCGGAAGATGTTTTCTTCTGTGAGTTTGTCGATAAGGCGGGAGTCCCATTCTTCCGGAACGAGGTAACCGCCGTTCGCGTCAGTGCCTTCCTGCAGAATGTCCGACACCTGATGGAAGCCGCTGCGCATGGCTGTGAGCATTGCTTTCGCGTAGGCGTCAGATGCTCTGCCGTGTTTCTCCGGCTTATTCTCTGTTCCGGCACCTGGCTTCCCGGTAAGGGGAATATTGACCGGCTGGCTCATCTGTTCCTCGATAGACTTTTGGCGGTTCAGCCTGTCGATTTCCTTTGTGAGGCCGGTGATTTCCTTTTCCATCTTGTCGTAGGCGGCTCCGTCTTCCTCAGAAAGGATGCCGCCGCTGCTGCGGTGGGATTCGAGAAATGCCTTTGCCGTTTCCCACGCCTTGGCTCTCTTATTAATTAATTCCTGTACATTCATGATGTTGTCCTCCTATTAAATGAACTGTTTCATGAGGTCGAGACGCTTTTCGAGGTCTTCGACCGATCTGCCTGTGTTGTAAACTTTTGCCTGCTTTTCGTTATCAGGCGGTTTTTCGGAATGTTCCCTGCAGTAGTCGCAGAGCTTCTTGTTCATGGCTGCCGCAGCTCTGTAACGGGAGAAGAGCATGGATTTCGGCTCAACCTCATCGGATTCCTTTTCTGATGTGCTTCTTTCGTCCGGTTCATCCTCAGCAGGTGTTTCGTCAGGCTCTGTTTCCGGTTTTCTACCATAGAGGGAGCTCCTCTCAATCACACCGTCCGCAAAATGCAGCTCGACTGCTTTCCCAGCATTCATCCAGGTCTCTTCATCCATGAGCTTACTGAGTTTATTCCTCGAAAGGCCGGTCTTTGTCTGGTAGGCGTTGACGATGGAGTTTTTCACCTCGTCCAACATTTCGATTGTCTTCTGCATCTCACCGGCATTGCCCATTGCGACTGTGCTCGGATTGTGAATCATGAGCATTGAAACTGGAGACATCAAAACTTCGTCGCCCGCCATCGCAATGACGCTTGCCGCGGAAGCCGCAAGACCGTCAATCTTAATTGTGACCTTGCCCTTGTAGTCGCGGAGCATGTTGTAAATCTGTGCTGCCGCAAAACAGTCACCGCCCGGAGAGTTCAGCCATACCGTGATGTCGCCGGAGCTGCTTTCCAATTCCGATCTAAAAAGAGCCGGAGTGACGTCGTCGTCAAACCAGCTCTCTTCTGCGATTGTCCCGTCAAGGAACAACATCCGTTCTTCCGTTTCCTGTCCGGGATTTGCTGGATCGGGCAGCTTATTTCTTGCCCATCTCCAGAACTTGTTTGTCTTTCCCATCGGTATCCTCCTTGTTTGAATTTTGATTGTATGCGGACCCGGCATCCGCAAGTTTTACCACGTTTCCGTTCAGGACGTGGATATTGCCGCCTTCCTCGTCGGAAAGGAGATCCATGTTCTCAAGTTCCCGCACATCGTTCACGGAAAAAATTCCGTTCTGAATGCCGGTCGAATAACCGTTCATGCGGCTCTGATAGTCTCCCCGCAGGAGCCCGTCTACATTAAAGCGGATGAAGTAGCTTTTCTTTTCCTCCGGAGAGAGGAGCGAGCGCTGCATGGATTGTTCCCAGCGCACAAGCCACGGCTCCAGCGTATAAGTGACAAATTCCAAGCTTTGCTGCTCAATGTTCGAGAAGGTCGCGTGTTCGAGGTCGCCGATCATGTGTGGCGGGATGCGGAAAATCCTCGCAATTTCGTCCAGCTGGAACTTGCGCGTTTCAAGGAACTGCGCCTGCTCCGGACTGATGGAAATCGGCGTATAGGTCATGCCTTCTTCCAAAATGGCGACCTTGTTGGAATTGGAACTCCCGCCGAATCCGGCCTCCCATGAGTTCCTTATTTTCTCCGGGTCTTTCACGACGCCCGGCATTGACAGAATGCCGGATGGATTTGCACCGTTCTTAAAGAAAGCCGCGCCGTATTCCTCGGTCGCCATTGCCATGCCGATGGAATTCTTCGCCATCGCGATCGGCGAATAGCCGACCAGACCGTCAAAGCCGAGGCCTGGGATATGCAGCACATCATTTGGCATAAGCCGTACGGTTCCTGCCTTCATCGTCGGAGCATCGGATGTGCTCATCTGATACTCGTAGTACAGATGTCCATTTTCGTCCCGGTCGACGCGCATCCGGTTTGCCATGAGAGGATAAAGTGCCGTGACCTCGCCGCGTCCGTTTCTTATGATCTGTGCGTAAGCGTTGCCCCAAAGCAGAAGGTGCGTCATAAGCGTTTCCCGGAAGATGAACGAAGTCATTTCCGGGTTTGGTTCGTCATGAAGCAGCGGATACAGTGGGTGGTCGACAGCCTTTTCCTTGCTGTTTTTGTCTGTATAGCGGTAAAGGTGCAGCGGAAGGCTCGCAATGGCTTCCGAAAGGACGCGGACGCAGGCGTATACTGCTGAAATCTGCATGGCGGAGCGCTCCGTCACCGCTTTGCCGGAAGAACTGTTTCCGAAGTAATAGCGGTAGCCGCTGCCGTTCGTTGAATCCTTAGGCCGGTGTTCTGGTTTATCCCGTGACCGGAAAAGGCCGCTGAAGATACTCATATATAAATCACATCCTTTCTAAAAAAGGGCGTAAGAAAAGCACCTACCTTTCGATAGATGCTTTCAGCAATTAATATTTTATTGTTTCACGGAGCTGCTTTCTGATATCCTGTACGCCATACATGATGCGGACAATATATACCATTTTATCCGTTTCTTTTGGCAGATAGAAAACCAGATAATTGTCTACAGGAAAGAAACGCAGCCCCATACTGTGCCAAGGTTCATCCTCGTATAATCGGTAACGCAGAGGCATTTCACTCAAACTCTTTATATGCTGCAAAATCCGTCCTGCCTGCTTTACCGCTGTATCCGGAACACAGAGCCCGTCTGCAATATATTCATAAATGCTTCTTAAATCCTGGCGCGCTTTTTCGGAATATGCAACTTCCCAGCTCATACTCCAAAGTCCCGCTTCATCTCTTTTTCAACGGTATCTGACGAATAAACCTTGCCTGCCTTTATATCGTCCATACCTTTGTTCATTTCAGTATCAAATTGTTTTTTGGTAAGGGCACCAAAGGCAATCGGAGCATTTGCAGGCAGCTTCATTTCAAATGGAATACCGCGCTGCAGTACGACTTGTCTTAAAAACATTCCTACAGCATTGGACATCGGAATGCCGAGCTGATTGAGTACTTCTTCGGCTTGCTTTTTGATTTCTGGCTCTACACGGGCGAAAACATTAGAAGTTCGTGCCATACAAATCCCATCCTTTCACGGATAGCATAACACAAGTTGGCTGCAATATGCAAGCTAACAGCAAGCAAAAATGAAAATATTATTTACAGAAATAAAATGCCTCTGTCATCGTAAACAGAAGCGCCGTTGTCGTTGCCGCAGCGAATGGCACGGTCAAGCGCCATGATCATTGCAATCGCACCATCGATTTTTTCTGTACTTTTTTCCTTGTCCGCCTTGATGTTTCCGGCAGGGTCGGTGCGGATGAAGATGTTGTCTATCATCCAGCGGAGCACCGGGTGGCCGCCGTGTGCGATGCGTTTTTCCAGCGTGAGATTCATGAGTTCCTTCGTGGGCGGCGACATATCCTTGAAGCCCTGCCCGAACGGAACGACCGTGAAACCCATGCCTTCGAGGTTCTGCACCATTTGCACAGCTCCCCAGCGGTCAAAAGCAATCTCACGGATGTTGAAGCGCTCACCGAGACGCTCGATGAACTTTTCAATATAGCCGTAGTGTATCACATTTCCTTCCGTAGTTTCGAGATACCCTTGCTTTTTCCAGATGTCATAGGGCACGTGGTCGCGCCGGACACGGAGGTCGAGCATTTCTTCCGGCACCCAGAAGTACGGGAGAACCACATATTTGCCGTCCTCGTCTTTGGGAGGGAAAAGCAGAACGAATGCCGTGATGTCGGTCGTGGATGAGAGGTCGAGACCGCCGTAGCAGACGCGGTTTTCCAGTTCCTCTTCGTTTACAGGGAACGCACAGGTGTCCCATTTATCCATCGGCATCCAGCGGACGGCCTGCTTAACCCATTGATTTAAGCGGAGCTGCCGGAAGGAGTTCTCCTCGCTGGGATTTTGCTTCGCCGATTCACAGGCTGCTTCGACTTTATCGATGCCGACTGTAATGCCGAGCGACGGATTTGCTTTCTTCCAGATCTTCGGGTCTGTCCAGTCGTCCGTTTCAGCGGCACCGTAGATGACCGGGTAGAAGGTCGGGTCAACCTTCCTGCCGTCAAGGATATCCTGCGCCTTCTGATGGACCTCGTAGCAGATCGTGTTTGTGTCATTACCGGCTGTCGTGATGAGAAAATATAAAGGCTGCATTCTGGCGTCGCCGGAACCTTTTGTCATGACATCGAAGAGCTTCCGATTCGGCTGTGTGTGCAGTTCATCGAAGACGACGCCGTGGACGTTGAAACCGTGCTTTGAATATGCTTCGGCGGAGAGCACCTGATAGAAACTGTTCGTAGGTTGGTAGATAATCCGCTTTTGAGAAGCAAGAATTTTGATGCGCCGGTCGAGCGCCGGACACATTCGGACCATGTCGGCGGCGACGTCGAACACGATGGCTGCCTGCTGGCGGTCAGCGGCACAGCCGTAGACCTCAGCGCGTTCCTCTCCGTCGCCGCAGCAGAGGAGCAGCGCGACCGCAGCGGCAAGCTCAGACTTTCCCATCTTCTTCGGGATTTCGATATAGGCCGTGTTAAACTGCCGGTAACCGTTCGGCTTCAGAATGCCGAAGAGGTCACGAATAATCTGCTCCTGCCAGTCAATGAGCTCGAAAGGCTTTCCTGCCCATGTGCCCTTGGTATGGCAGAGCTGCTCGATGAACGTCACGGCGTAGTCCGCCATAACCTTGTTGTAGGCGGAACCTTCTGCCATGAAGCGGGTTGGCTTGTAATGTTTCAATTTCCTCATTGCCACGGCGGCATCCTCCTTTCAAGGCAAAATAAAAGGCCGCCTGTCGATATATTCGACTGGCGATACTCACAAATCTATGTTGGTACGAGAGAAAGAGCCGTACGGCTTCTTCTTTCGGAATATTTCTATTCATGTTCAGTTATATTTCTTTACCAAAATCGCATAGGCAAGCTGCGCGGCTTCCGTTTCCGGTTCCATATCCCAACCCCGGTCGTAGTTGGCAATGACCGCGCCGTTTTTTTTCAGCATGAGCTTCGAGATTCTGCCTTCGTTTTCAATTCCGTACTGGCTGCCCTGCTCGTAGTGCTTGACCCAGTAGTGAATGATGTGATTTCCGATTTTTAGGCTTCCTTTGCTCCACATGGTCTTTTCCCTCCGTTTTATTCAGATGTGTTTTCCTTTTTGCATATACATATATCACTCTGAAGGGAACGAATAGCAAGTGGATTCCGGAGAATTCTATGCGAGAAGTCAAGCCTTTTAGGAACGGTAAAATTGTGTAGTTTACGCTTCGCTTGTGAGAATGAAATGCACATATTCCTTGCGGTGTTCCTCAAGGAAAAACACCAGCTCATAGAAATCACGTTTGTAGGCAAGGCGCTGGACGGCGTTTACGTCGAACATATTTGTAAGGCCGGTGTTCTGAATCGCGAGAATCTGTTCCTTAATTTTCTCAGTCATCGGAATCCACCACCTTCCGCACGATGTCGATGCCGTAAATTACATTGAGGCTGGAGCCATTATCCCAGTTTACGAGAAGGGAGCCGGTGTCGTCGACTCCAGTGACTATTCCTCTGATGCCGATGGGCGGTGCCTGAGCATCGTCCATCCGAAGGAGTTCCACGCGGCATCCCACTGGAAACTGCCGCTTCACCTTTTCAGCCGTTTCTTTATTCGGAAATTTCATCGTCAGTGGCCTCTTTTTTCGCCCCGTTCCTGAAACTCGAATTTCCTGTCAGGTTCTTCAGCAGAATCTTTCTCTCCTGCTTGTATTCTGGTCCTATGAATCCGAGCCGCAGAAGGAAGCAGCGGAATGCGTATTTCTCATTGTCGGCCGGGTGCTCGGTACTGCTTACCCGTTTTTGGTCTTTCGAGAGTTTGCAGAGGGCGGCAATGAAATGAGTGTATGCTTTGGATGCATCCGATCCCGGCATTTCCGGAAACCATGGGAATGAAACTTTATTCTCACCGATTTCAATCGGCATGTCGTCAATTCCAAGTGCCTTCTTGATAAGCGCACCTTTCGCCTTGAGCAGGTTCGTCAGGTTGCCGGTTGAGACCGCCGCCAGTGGAACCGAAATCGTAAGGCCCATGTTTTCGCCCTGTCCGGCGCCATCCGCCGTTTCAGACTCTTCTCCGGACGTTTCCCCAACTTTGGCAGTGAAGCCGCGCTTGTCAAGCTCTTTGATAAGGTCCTCGGTTCCTTTGCTGTCTGTTCTGTTGCCGAACTCCAGTGTTCCGTTCCGGTCGACTGTGAAGCAGCCGACTTTGTAGGCCGCTGTCGGCATACCGAGGTATTCTGCCTTTCCTTCTGTGATTGCTGCGATGGCATTGACTAAGGACTTCCTGTCTTTTCCTGTTACGTTGTAATCTATTTTCATTGGTATTTGCCTCCTTCGTTTTGGTATGTACATCTATCACTCAGAAGGCCTTATTTATCAAGCAATTTGGGAAATTTTGTGCTGTAGAATATCGCCGAATTATCGGGATGAAATTTGTGTGCTATACACTCTCGATTTCAACGTCTTTTACGAGGTTGGAATAGGGAATCTTCTCGCCATTTCTTTCTACATGCACATCCCATGCATCATTCGTATCCTCTACATACCGGCGGAGGATAACGGAGGCATACTTCGGGTCAAGTTCCATCATGTAACAAATCCGATTTAACTTTTCACAGGCCATGAGCGTGGAACCGGAACCGCCGAAAGTATCGAGGATGACAGCGTTCTCCTGGCTGGAATTCTGGATCGGATAGCCAAGGAGGTCGAGCGGTTTGGAAGTCGGGTGATCTTTATTTCGTTTTGGTTTATCGTAATTCCAGATGGTCGTCTGCTTCCTGTCAGCGTACCACGGGTGTTTTCCATTCTGCAGAAAGCCATACAAAATCGGCTCGTGCTGCCATTGATAGTCGGAGCGGCCGAGTACGAGACTGTTCTTTACCCAGATGCAGACACCCGCGAGATGAAAGCCTGCGTCGATGAAGGCCTTCCGGAAGTTCAGGTCTTCCGTGTCCGCATGGAACACATAAGCCGCGCCGCCTTTTTCGAGATGGTCAGCCATGTTCTTGAAAGAAGAGAGTAGAAAGTTATAAAATTCCTCGCCCTTCAGGCTGTCGTTTTCTATCGTGAGGCCGTCCGAGGCTTTGAAGGAAACTCCGTAAGGCGGGTCGGTTACGATGAGGTTGGCCCTCTTGTTGCCCATGAGCGTGTTCACGTCATCCGCCGAAGTAGCATCACCACACATGAGGTGATGTTTTCCAACTGTCCAGATGTCGCCGCGTTCCACAAATGACGCTTTCTCAAGTGCAGCGGAAAGATTGAAGTCATCGTCCTCGACGTTTTTTCCGGAGTCGTCGTTCATCAGCTTTTCGAGCTCATCGCTGTCGAAACCGAGAAGTGAAATGTCAAAGGACTCATCCTGCAGGTCGGACAGTTCAACGGAGAGCATCTCTTCGTCCCATCCGGCGCCCAGTGCGAGCTGGTTATCCGCGAGGATATAGGCCCGTTTCTGAGCATCCGTCAGGTTTTCGGCAAAGACACAGGGAACGGTGGTATAGCCTTCCTCACGTGCCGCCTGCACTCTGCCGTGGCCGACCAAGATGTTGTATTTGCTGTCGATGACGGCGGGAGAGACAAAACCGAACTCCCGAAGGCTGGCTCTCAGCTGCGCAATCTGTTCTTTTGAATGCGTCCTCGCATTCCGGGCATAGGGCACCAGTTTATCGATCGGTACCTGCTCAAATTTGGTTGTATCCATTTATATTCCCTTTCTGGCGCGGAGCAGCCGTTCCATGACGTCATCCTGCGGATTGAGGCCGCCGTATTCTGTTGAGCAGTTCTCCTTCACAATCTGGAAGATTTCATCCCATAGGCGGTTGGCCTGATTCATGTAGTTGATGCCGATGTTAATGAAGGGAGAAGGGATCGGCTTGCCAGTCGTCGGATGCTTTGAAAGATATCCGAGCTTCGTTGTTATCTCTTCACACTGAATCCATCTTGCGGAGCACATAGCGTAGCGTTCCAAGAGCTGCGGCGAAACCTTCTGCGCGACACCGATTCTCTGGAGCCATTCCCAGGTTTCCCGGTAGATTTCACCGGCTTCGAGCGTCGAGCCGTCATGCTGCTTGGCAGAAAGAAAGTCATGCGGTGCTGGCATGTCGGCACCTTCCATCTCCGGGATATCCAGCACCTCAAGCGGTCTGCCGCCCGGATTTCCGTTCGCGGCTTTCTCGGATACTGCAGATTTTTTGCGTCCAGCACCCGAACGTCTGCCGCCGCGGCCGCCGGTATTATTCGATTTTGTTGGTATTTTTCTCACCGCCTTCTTTTATTACCCTTTTGAATACGCTTTTTTCGCGCGTGTGAGGGGACGGCGCTTTCCGCTGAAGGAGTGTTTCATGATTTTGACCGCCCCCACCCGCCAAAAATCATCTATCACCACGCTGCTTATGAATCTTCTCGTGGCAGGAGCGGCAAAGGCTCATCAGGTTTGATTCGTCATTTGTACCTCCCTCGGAGAGAGGAATGATGTGGTGGACCTCCTCGACTGCAACATAGCGTCCTTCCTTCAAACACTGCTCACAGAGCGGATGCTTGCGGACGTAACGGTCACGGATTTTCTTCCACGCTCTGCCGTAGCGCTTGCTGGTGGAGTAACCTCGGGTAAACTGTTCGTAGTGCCGCCGCACAAGCTTCACGTGTTCTTCGCAGTAGGTACCGTCAGTTAGACGCGGGCACCCGGGGTAACGGCACGGACGTTTTGGTTTATACGGCATTCATTCACTTCCTCACGGGTATCAAAAAAGCCACCGGGGATTTCTCCTCGATGGCTTTCACCTTTTCAGTTCTCTATGCTATTAGTATAGCACACTCAAACGGGAAAGTCGTCCACGATTTTACTCACTTTACTGCTTTCCGTACAGCAGCAGCGCCAGATGCTTCAGCGCGCGGTTCTTTTTGTTGTAGGCGGAGGAACGCTCTATGCTGAAGTGCTCACAGACTGTGCCAACGGGTTCATCTGTTCCGTTGGAAAGGTAAAACGCTTTCAGCACATACCGCTCACCCTCGGTCAGATTTTCCCACGCTGGCTGGAACCACGCCATGTACTCCAGCGCCTGCCAGTACCGCTCTTTCAGCACGTCGATTTCCTCGATGCCGTTTAAAATGCGTTCCTCACAGGCCTGCGGGTTATAGGCGTGCGGCATCCTATCAAAACTGGGACTGCGGACGCTTTCTATCTTTTCATGCTCCGCTCGGATGTTGTCGGGCGTGTGTTCCAGAATGAATTGCATGCTGCCGTAGTCCTTGAGGGCATCCAAGGCGGCAGCCCTTTTATTCAGGTATTTCCATGCTATCTGCATAACCGTACCTCCGTAAAGATGAATTGAAAGTTTCACTCGGATTGGCACGGATTGTCAAAAGTTGTCTCTGATTTTCAGGTCCGCCTTCACGGCGTTGATCAGGGCTGCCTGTGTGTTGTTCTTATGCGAGAGGGCTTTCAGAATGCGACCATCAATGGTTCCCTTTGTGATGATGTGCTGAATCACCACAGTGCTTGCGGTTTGGCCCTGTCTCCAGAGACGGGCGTTTGTCTGCTGGTAGAGCTCCAGCGACCATGTCAGCCCGAACCAGATGAGCGTTGAGCCGCCGCTTTGCAGGTTCAGCCCATGCCCGGCAGAAGCGGGATGCACGAGGGCCACGGGAAGTTCGCCGTTGTTCCATCTGCGGATGCTGTCGGAAGTATTAAGGCAGGAGGACGGGATGTGGAGTTTGTGCAGCCGCTCGGATATTCTGGCGAAGTCATGCTTGAACCAGTAGGCCACCAGCACAGGCTTCCCGTTTGCCGCTTCGATCAGGTCCTCCAGTGCGTCCAGCTTTCGGTCATGAATGTGAACAACGATTCCGGTGTCAGAGTAAACGGCACCGTTGGCCATCTGACACAGCTTTCCGGAGAGGGACGCGGCATTGGCGGCTGTGATGTCGCCGGCCGGAAGCTGCAGAACCAGATTCTTCTTTAGGCTGTCGTACCGTTTCTGTTCCTCATCGGACAGGCGGACTTCATATTCGCTGCTGATGAGCTTTGGCATTTTTAGGTGATCCGTCGACTTCATGGAAATCGTGATATCCGAAATTTCCCGGTAGATGGTGTCCTCCGCGCCCGGCAGCGGCTTATAGGAATAGATGATCTCACCATTTCGCTTATCCGGCATGAAGTAATTCGTGCGGTACTGGGTAATGAACCGTCCGAGGCGCTGGCCCATATCCAGAAGGCGGAACTCCGCCCAGAGATCCATAAGGCCATTTGATGAAGGGGTACCGGTGAGTCCTACGATACGTTTTACATTGGGCCTTACTTTCATCATGGAACGGAAGCGCTTTGACCGATGATTTTTGAAGGAAGAGAGCTCGTCAAGAATGACCATATCAAAGTCAAATGGGAATCCGGACTCGTCAATCAACCATCCGAGATTTTCACGGTTTATGATGGTGATATCGGCATTCTGCATTAGGGCGATTCTGCGTTCCTTTACATTTCCTACTGCAACAGAATAGGTCAGTTCTTTGAGGTGCGACCATTTTCTGATTTCGGAAGGCCAGGTATCGCGGGCGACGCGGAGCGGTGCGACGACGAGAACCCGGTGAACTTCAAAACTGTCGAACAACAGGTCTTTGATGGCCGTCAGACTGATTACAGTTTTGCCAAGGCCCATATCGAGGAGAACTGCGGCGATAGGATGCGTTTCGATATAGTCTATAGCATATTTCTGATAATCATGTGGCTTGAAGTTCATCCAGCATCCTTCCAATCTGCTTTACGCTGTCGATCACATATACTTTAAAACCCAACGACCGAAGCAGCCGGTGCCTTGCCAACTGGAGCGGGCGCGGCTTCTTTCCGGGTGCCTTCAGTTCCGCAAAGGCGATAAGGCCGTCAGATAATAAGACGATGCGGTCTGGCATTCCCGCAAAACCTGGAGACACGAACTTCAGGGCGATGCCGCCTGCCTTTTTAACTGCCAGCGTTAATTTGTTTTCAATATCTTTTTCTCGCATTCCGTATACTCCTTCCAACATTCCTCGAACGTTTTCAGACATTTGTCACTGGCATTTCTACAAATGAGATATTTTTTTACCTTGTCATGTCTGCCAGCTTTCGGAAAATAAAAACCATCATCCTTTATGTCACGTGCCAGATTGCCTTTCGGGGAATCGTCAGTTAAGAAATTGTGTTTCATCCAAGTGTAAAACTGCATATCTACAAACCCTTTCTAAACGTTGATTTTTCGGACTTTTACAAGGTGTATCAAGGTAGCTGCACGAACTTTTTCTTATATGATTTTTTATGGCCTATAGAAAAGTCTGTGTAGAGAGGTTGATACACCTTGTCATCGGTGCCATTCATTTCAGAAAATCCTCCTCGGCGCCGGTATCCTCACGAATGCGAAGACCCTTAAAATAGCGTTTTCGATTCAGCGTCAGCCGTTCAAATCCAGCCTTCTCCAGAGCAAAATAGAAATCCGCAGTGCTGCGAACATATTCGTTACAGTCGAGAGAATAGTTCCGGTACGCTTGGTACAGGGCCGCGGAGCTTTCCTTAAATGAAGGGCCGGCTTCACATTTATATTCAAGAAAATGCCCGAACCAGTCATTCTGACTGCGGTATTCATTGATGGCTTTCGCCACACAGTCGGGAACTGGAATCTGGTAGTCGAGTGCGATTACTTTCTTTGCACCTTCAATGATCCAAGCCAGAATGCTTTCACCAGCGTTTTCATACAAATACTCGCCATAATTCTTGATGTCGGTATTGCCTTCAATCTTGGCACCAAACGGAATGACAATAAGCCTGCGCCAGATACCATCATCCGATGCTGAGACACGCGGCAGATGGTTGGTATAGAGTACGAGAGTATGGCAGGGCTTGAAAGAGAACGGGTCTTTGTATTTCTTTTCTGCAAATACGTCATCCGTAGAGCAGAGCTGTTTGATTGTTGAGTCATTGAGTCTCGCGCCTTCCTGCATTTCTGCAGCGATGAGAAGCCGCTTTCCTTTGACCTCAGCCATTTCCGGCTTGATGTTCCTGCGGCATCCGACGGTCAGGGTATCGGCGGAGATATTTCCGCTGTAAAGGCCGAGCACACGGGACACCGAATTCCAGAAGGTTGACTTCCCGTTCCGTCCGTCACCATAGGCAATAATCAGTGCTTCCACATAGACTTTTCCGATAGCGGCAAGGCCGCAGATCATCTGGACGTAATTGATAAGCTGCTGATTCTTCTGAAAAATGAGGTCAAGGCAGTCCAGCCAGAGCTTTTCGCCTTTCGAACTGGGCGAGACGGACGTAATTTTTGTGATAAAGTCATCCGCTGAATGTTCCCGCGCACCGGCCATGCCTTTTCTGAGGTCATAAGTTGCTTCCGGCGTGCAGAGCAGAAAGCAGTCCGCGTCCAAATCCCGCGGCGAGATTTCCAGCATCGGGTGCGATTCTTTCAGTGTTGACGTGATATTCTTGGAATCCCGGCGGCGGATTGCAAAATCCCGATAGGCTTTAGCAGTGAGAAAGTCCTGATAAGCCTGCATCTGTTCGTCATTCATTAACTGTACGGCTTTTGCTTTTGATGTATTGTCGAGGATATCCTGGGCACCGGTGTCCTTCAGCTTTTTCAAGGTTTCCATCATGTCTTTTTCTGATTCCTTCATCTGCCTTCGGGTAAGTTCGTGCGCGACTGCCTGAGCGCCTGGCTCTGTTTCCTGCCAGTAGTGGCCGCTGTAACGGATGAAGTGAGTGGACGGAGAGTAGCGGAGCTCGTTTGAAAAGTACTTTGCGAGCACTTCGGCCTGACCGACGTCGGAGAAATCATCCGGCTTATAGCTGTTTTCATCGTTATAAACTTCCGGAGAAACGTAGCCATCCTCCTTGCTAATCTTGGAATAAAAGCGCTGGGCGCTGTGCCAGATTGTGTTAAGCTCACCGGCTTCAAGTGGTGGATTGCACTTTGCAGCTTCTTCAAGAAAGCTCCGGTAAGCAGTGTCTGTATCGCCGTATTTTTTGATGACGATACCGGCAAAGCGGGACATCGTCGCGTTGCGGCTGCCTTCTGGGATAACAGAATCATTTTCATAGCCGCCGGACAGATTCTTGTCAAAATCCTCACCGTTCAGGAATTCTGTAAGATTCATGCGGCCGGGATAGAGCTCGACATTGGAATCCGCTGTACCAAAGAAAAAGCGCGCTGCATCCAGAGCTTTTGTATCAAAATACGGAAAGATGGAATTGACCAGTTTCTTCATATCGCTGTAGAGTGAGGCATCGGTCACGCGGTCAATCGGGAAAAGCACATGGAATTTCGGCCTCGCGGGTTTTCCGTTTTTCTCACGTTTATGGAAACGGCTGTAATGAACGGCAAAACTGACTCCCGGAAAGGCGTCCATGACATTCTTTGGGGTAACCCAGTCTTTCGGATTCTCCGAGTGGTCATTGTCGCAGTCTACCGGAAGGCAGTCAGCGGAGATAAAGTTGTCGCCATTCCTGTAGTGGTTTTTATATTCTGCACAGACATAGTCATGGCAGACGGCAGCTTTTAGATTGTCTGCATCCATGATGACAGTCTTATGCGGATAGGAGCAGTTACTCGGATTTCCAATTACATCTGAACTGTAGAGGGTAAACATCAGTCGTACACCTCCTCCGATTCCTGCTCCAGTACCTTTGTAATGAACTTTAGGGCACGAATCATGGTTTCAAGTTCGCAGTCGCCGCAGAGCGTAACTTCAAGTCCGCTGCAGCCGAACTGATTCACGTAGGAATTGACCGTCATGTCCGTGCCGCCTGCGTCTTCAATCCTAAAATAGGTGCGTCCGCCGTGGCCGGTATCGCCGCCCTTGTATCCTGTGGTACCGGCTTCCACTTCGAGAATATTGCAGCTTATGACGTTGCGGCTATAGGTTGTAATCTCAGTACTGTCCTCGAGTGTTCTTCTTTTTTCTTTCACTTCATACATCGCGTTAAACCTCATTTCTGGGTAGACTAAGGGCACCCATCCCTACTTTTCACTGGAGATGAACGCCTGATTTGAGCGGATGATTTTTAATTCCCTTGTTCGATGAGTGGAAGATTCCCGTCAGCTTTCATAAGGTCGTAAATAAAGAGACGCCCGGACTGGGTCCAATAAGTATGAACGGCAGTATGCGCTTCTCCATCCGAACCGGAATAGGTAGTGGTTTTGGTAGACGTGTATCCTCTGTCGGCATATTTCTGATAAAGGAGCCAGATTCCACTTGGCTGTTTGAATTGAATTTTCTTGTCGTGCAGCCACTTGTTCATATGTTTGGCGCTCCAACCATAGTCTTTGGCGATAATCGAAATGGCCACGAGATCCTTGCAGTTCAAAACGACATCGTAATAGCTGACTTTTGGTTTCATTTCGGCAATCTGCTGTGTCTGCACGGCAACCGTGTTTTCAAGAGACTTACATTTTTCACGTTCAGCTTTGAGTTCCTGCAGCGCAGCAATGGCAAGATCAGGATCAGCCAGAATGTCATCAATCGCATAGAGACCATGTTTACGGATTGAAGGCAGTACTTCAGATGTTACCCACTTTTTGAAGCGCTTTGCTGAAGGAAGTTTGCTGAAGAGAATCAGAGAATACAGACCAGATTCATTAATTACGGCCATCTGCTGTTTTCCACCAAGGGTGTCACATTTCGTTACTCCCTTGTCGTCATCATCCACATGGTCAATCAGTGCTTTACGAGGATTGCTGTAGCCGAGAATATCGGCCACATCCTTACCAACAAACCATGGTTCGTTGGCAATCGTGATTGTCCGGATAGATCCGAACTCCGCGTTTGTAAATGTTGTTATTTCGTTTGACATATGATTGTCCTTTCCGGGCGGGCAGAAAAATTTTTATATGACGCTCACCCTTTCACTTTCCACTGGAGAAAGGCAGTCGTTTTGAGCGAAAAAATCACCTCCGCTTTTTCACGGAGGTGAGAACTGTCTATTGACGTTGTTTCAATCCTTCTTATAGAAAGGTGTAGTATAACCGTCTGCTCGAAGGATAAGTCCCGGCGTCCACGGAGGAGTCCGACCCATCTGTTCACAGATCGCGTCAAGAGAAACCGACGGGTCTGCTTCAATAATCAGTTCATCGTGGACATGCATGACAATCCGGCAGCAGCGTAGCGTTTTCATGGCGTAGCACAGAATGTCACGGGAAGTGGCCTGCACGATGTTTTCTACGAATTTCGGCCCATAGGAGTCGAGGCATTCCCATTTTTTAGAAGCGCCGATGCCTTCATAGGTGACGCACTCGCCGCCGAACCGGTTGATTCCGATCTTCGGCTTCACATATGCGAGTTTCCTGCCGGAGGGCAGCCTGATGAACAGCATTCCGGAGCGGCACTCGAACGACAGACCGTAAATGGTAGAAGGGGTATGGTATCGGACGGCGTTCATGACAGCCCGATCCACGTCCCACCAGAACTGAACAATATGAGGATTGGTCTGCCGCCATGCGTCGACCAATGGAGGAAGCTCGTCCTCAGAAAGCCCCATCTCAAGAGCGCCCATCGCCTTAAGCGCTCCGACCGATCCGCCGTAGCCGAGCGCGAGCTCCGCAATTTTACCTTTTTGCCGCAGGTGTCCGTTCACGCCGTGTTTCACAACCGGTACATGGAACATCTGGCTGGCCGATGCGCAGTAGATGTCACCGCCATTCTCGAATACCTTCTGTCTCCATTTCTCACCGGCGTACCATGCGATTACCCTCGCTTCGATGGCAGAAAAGTCGGCGACGTAAAAAAGCATGCCGTCTTTCGGAATGAACGCTGTCCGGATGAGCTGGGAAAGCGTGTCCGGCACATCCTCGTAGAGCATTTTGACGGCTTCAAAGTTTCCGGATTTCACAAGAGCGCGGGCTTCGGCCAGATCGGGGAGATGATTCTGCGGGAGGTTTTGCATCTGAATAAGCCTGCCTGACCAGCGACCCGTGCGATTCGCGCCGTAAAAGGCGAACATCCCGCGGGCTCTTCCGTCATCACAGACGGCCCGCTGCATGGTCTGATATTTTTTGACGGAGGATTTGGCAAGCTGCTGGCGGAGTTCCAGGACGGTGCAGAGCTTCGGCGGAGCAGTTTTCAAGAGCTCCGCGACGGCCTTTTTGCCGAGGCTGTCAGTTTCAAGGCCGTTATCCGAAAGCCACTGCTTCATCTGCTGCACGCTGTTCGGATTATCGAGGGAAGTGATCTCCTTCATGGCCGCGGTGAGTTCTGACCGTGACCTGGAATCCATCTCGATGGCCTTTTCCACAAGATCCATGTCCAGCCGGACGCCGCGATCATTGATTTCCTGATCGATGTGGTATTCATCCCAAACGAAGTCTGGTACCGGGAACTTTGACAGACGCTTCTTGATGCCCATTTCCGTTTCAACGTCCCGGATGTTATATTGCTTGAAGGTTTCCCATTTATCCGGAGCGTGACAGGGTAGGTTTCTGGTTCTTCCGCCGTTCGATTTTGTCGGAGCGCAGGGAACGCAGAAGTATTTGATGTGGTCCTTGCCCTCTGTGAGCTTTTGCTTTTCAAGGCCGAGGACAGCGCCCACGCCTTCCAGAGAATGCGGAAGTCCCATCGTTGACGCCCAGACCATTGAGCAGCGCCAGCTTTCAGGATTGAGAAGACGGGCGCGTTCCATGGACAGAGGATGATCGTCATGAAATGGGTCGAGACTGATTTCCATGTCACGCAGATACCGGGAAAGACATATCCGTTCGAAGTTCGCGTTGTACGCCCATTTGACGACTTCGTCACTAACAAGTGCGTCGATGATCTCCTGTGGAATCGTTTCTCCCTGAGCAAGATCAATCGTTCTGACCTCTCCGCTGTCAATGGAATATCCAAAGAGCAGGATCTCGAAGTCAGGAGAAGATGCGTACTTGTACACGCCACATTTGCTAAGGTCGATGCTGGAAAATGTCTCCAGATCCAATGACAAACTGTTCACTTTAGCCATGCAAAATTCCTCCCCGTTTTTATTGCACTGATGATCGATGGCGTTACGTCGTACATTGCTGCGAGCTCAACTTCTTTGATTCCACAGTAGAATCCGAATCGAATTGATTGAACATCGTCGATCGACAGCTTTCTCCATTTGCCACCTTGGCGGTACACATCAAGAATGTTTTCAGAGCGAGTTCCGTAGTGTAAATTTTTCAGCCTGTTATCTGTTGGATCCCCGTTTCTATGCAGCACTTCCATGCCTTCTGGCGGAGGTCCTACAAAGGTGAGTATGACAAGCTGATGAACAGGTTTTCCCGCAGTCCCATGACCGAGAACAACCGATAGGTGTCCTGTCTTGCAGAACCTACCAGGTCTGAGAATTCTTCCTTTCACAGTTCGGTAGAATGGTTTGCCTGTATAATGACATTTGCCGAGAACTTGTCTATCAAGACTACGGATTCTGCCCTCTGTACTGGCTTGATATCGACCTTCATATCCAGGTATGTCTTTCCATATTTCTTTTTTCAATATGTTCACCTCTATTCAAAACAAGCGGTGGAGATTGCTCCCCGCCGCCTGCCATATGCTTACTTCAGGTTAAGTTCCTTCATTCGTGCCTCGTGATATTCCTTGTCACGCTGTGCTTTTTCGAGTTCGAGTTTTTTCTTCTCGGACTCCCACTTTGCATTTTCCTTGTCGCGCCTGCGGTCATCGACCGTATCGATGAGCGAGCGGACAATCCAGAAAACAGCGAGAAGGATATACAGAGCCAGGGTCAGAGCGCAGAGAGTATATGTCCAGGTCATAGCAGCCTCCTTCAGTTCAGGAAATCCTCATCATCGTCAGCCGCAAAATCTTCCTCAGCGCTTGCCTTGCCGCCGAGCGGTTCTCCGTCGCGGATTTTCTGTAAGTTGTTGAGACCGCAGGCAATTCCCTTGTTACCGGAAGAGTTGAAAGCGTAAAAGGTGATGCTGGCTCTGCCGTAGACACCGCTGTAAACCTCAGAACGGGTCAGAATTGGATTCACATCTGCATCCACGATGCCGGGAGCAGACGCAGCGTTTGCGTTGACGAAGTACGCATGTGCGTAGGCCGGGTCATCCGGGCGTTCCGTGTCGCCGTCACGAAGAGGGCTCTTGATTGCGGAAAGCGCTGGTACAGTCTTACCGCTGCCTTTGAGCTTTGCTTCGCCTTCCTTGTAGGCGGCTTCGATGGCGGTCTTGATTTTAGCGAGTGTCCTGGCATCGGACTTCGGAATGATGAGCGAAACACTGTACTTTGGGGTACCACCATTGATGGATTTCGGATCCCACACGTTGGCATAACTCCAGCGTGTATCCGGGCCGGTGATGACTTTCATCGGGTTCTGCATCTTCTTACTCATAATTTGTCCTCCATAAAATCATTTTTTGCTGTGTTTATGGCCGGGCGCTTGTCGCTGTCCGGCACGAGTGTCGGTTTGCCCTGTGGTTTCTCAATGTATGCCGACAGGAGTTCATCAAAACGGGACTTGCCGAGAAGCTTCTGCATGGCGGTGATGCCCAGAAGTTTCTTCTCATACGGGTCGTACCCGGCATCAGCGACTGCCTTGGCGACGGATGTCTCGTCGGTGTACTTGCGGACGGATCGTCCCTCGACCAGCTTGAAGCCGTGCCATTCCTTTCCGGAAAGCGCCTTCTGGAGCGCGTATTCCTTGATGTCGGACGCCCATGAGACCAGCCTGTCCACTTTGGAAAGGATGACCTCAATCTCCGCGTCGGACAGTTCCGGAGGGAGCTTAAAATCATGCTGTGCGAGCTTCAGGTTCTCCTCTGCTCTGGCGCGGCAGACGTTCTTCGCCTTGCAGAACCGGCACCAGTCGCCGCAGGAGAATTCCCCCCCCTTGCCGTCCCATGCGAGATCCGCCGCGGGCTTCAGGACTTCCTCTGCCCATGTGAGAAGATCCGCTTTCGGAATCCGCCACTCGCTGACGTTCTGGCGCCTTGGCTGGTAGATGTGAAGGGTAACGTCATCGATATCGTAGATGCCGTCGAATAACTCCAAGGCTCCGAGCGCGTAGCATTTCATCTGCGGATTGTCCTTGGCCGAGACCTCGATCCCGGTCCCGTACTTGAGATCCACGATGTGGAGCGTCCCGTCCGCGATGACAAGCGCATCGGCGGTGCCGAAGCTCTGTTTCACCCAGCGGGAGAAATCCACGCGCTGCTCGACCATGACGGCCGGGTCTTTGCAGGTTTCCTTTGCGGCTTCGACTTGCTCCAGCACGTAGGCGACGTATCCGTCGGTCGCCTCGTCCATCTCTTCGTTGTAGTAGTCGAGGTTCTCTGTCGGATCATCCGCCTGATAACCGAGCGCCTGTCGAAGCTTGTATTCGGCAAGGGCGTGCGCACAAGTGCCTTCCATGGCGTAGCCGCTTCCTCTGTCCTCGAATCCCTCGCCGAGTCTGACGGACGGCTGGCAGTGAAGCCACCTGTCAGCAGACGAGGCGGAGAGAACGGCGTGTGCCTTACTTGCCATCGCCGAGCACCTCCGCGTCCTTCAGGAGGGCTTCGTAATCTGCCGGATTGACCTTTGACAACTTGTCCGCACCGTACTTTTTAAGCAGGTCACGTATCTCGGCGGTATATCCGGCACGGGACTTATCCGCCAGTACGGAACGGACATCTTCGAGCTTCAGCTCCTTCTTCGCCGGTTTCTGTACCGACGCCGGGTTGGCTGAAAGATCTTCATCAGTTCCTGAAAACTGCTGGGCGAGCCAGTCGGCTGCGCTGATAATGGAATCAGCGGCATCTCTGAGTTCTCGGATGGTCTGATCCATTTCGGCCATTTTTGACATAGGTTTTTCCTCCTTTCTCGGATTGGCTGTTGGCGGCAAGAATCGTCAGGTTTCTCGCCAGTCGTGCGGACACGCGGCTGATGGCATTGAGGAGTTTGATCTCCTCACTTGCCGTGTTCACCGACGCACCTCCGCTGTCTGCGTAACTTCTATTCATGTTTTTCCCCTCGCTTTCCGGGCAGTTTTCTTCGCCCTTCACCTTCCACTGGAGACGGGCGGACGATTTGAGCGGAAGAAAAACAAAAAATCTGCCACTGTCCTGAAATCGGGACAGCGGCAGACGGATAATGAATTAGAAATTGCGGTCAGAACGGAACTCGTCGCGGAATTTCTTCATCTCGTCTGCGAAAGTGCGCTGTTTACGACCGAGAAGCTCTGCGACTTTTCTGTCTGAGATGCCTTCCGGGTGGTCCTGCCAGATCTGAATGATGCGATCTGCTTCCGGATCAATCCCGCGGAGCCTTTTGATAAGACGCATAAACAGATCACGATCCGATGTGATTTCTTCTGGCGTGGGCTTATCGTCCACAATATAATCTCCAATAGTGCAGTCACCGTTAGGAAGTGGATCATCCAGAGAGACATCGTTTCTTGTGTGATATTCGCAATCGAGACAATTCCCGTCGCACAGCCACCATTTACTGCGAGGGCAGAAACAGCGGCCCCAATACTGTTCACGCTTGCGCAGATTCGTGCGCCAGCGGTCGAACTCGCGGTATTGGTTTTCCTGGACCTCATACCAGGTACCGGACTGTTTGTCAAAGATACGCTTTTGTTTACTATGATTTTCGCTTTTTGCCATTTGATTGGCTCCTTTCGCAAAATGCGAAACGGAGACAACCGTCATGGCATGCCAGTATTCTGTTCATGGTCACCTCGTAGGGTTATCCCCGTTTCTCGAAGGTGACCAGCAGACTGCGTTGCTGGCTTCCTTAGTTAATGTGATTGTCCATTGTCTCAGCTGCAGTACTCCCAAGTAGCCCGTCGACTGACTAAATGGAGCTTTGACTCCGGATAAGTTGACAGATTTTGTGCAATGCGCTTATTTTCGTGTGAAAAATCCGCCAAACTATTGTGATTACACCTTAAGAGCTGTATAATAATCAGGAATAACTGTGAATTATTTTAAACAGCTCATAATAAGTGCGGGTTCGAAGGCTTTTCGTACCTTCTGTATTGAGTATAAAAGAAGCGGAATTATTTCTCGCTGACGCGGAGGCAGACATTATTCGGACGAACACGGACATAGTCCGGACACATACGGACAAGTGAACTCTTCTATGGGGAGATGCCGAAAAAGTGGAGTACAGTGATTTCTTACAAAAGTTCTATCTGCCTGACACTGGCGGAGGACTTGTTGGATATAAATCAAAGAGGAAAACGGCATTATTCTTCTTTGAAAACGGGTTAGATGATGGGTATAATGACTCCATCATCTGCCCTTCAGATAGCACTTTTGAAAAATGGGTAGATGGAAAAAGGAAACCAGAGAGCGCGATATGGAGCGAAGCGTCAAAACATTTAGACGACGGAAAACTCGCTAAGAAACTGCTTGCGGTTCTAAATACAAGGAATCTGAAGAACATAATGGTGAGCTTTGGCATCACCTTTAAAATAGAGGAGGTCCCTGACAGAAAAAAGTTCTCCACGGCAGTAGCAGCTCAATTTGTCGCGATTGCAGAAGGATATGGGATTGCTGATAATATCGTTTCAGAGGAATATAAAAAGACCCCGGAGCCTGTAGGCTTTGAGACCTACCTCCGGGGTGCTGAAAACAAATATAAGTGGATAAGACTTCCGGGCGAAGAAGAGTGTTTATTAGGTGATGTGTTTGTCTGTAATAACATAGGAACATCTGCAGCAGTTTTCCCTCATCGAATAAAGGGAAAATGTATAGAGAATGCCACTATGGAAAAGTTGAGAACCTATGACCGCCGTGGGGAAGTTTTAAGAGTTATTCTGATCGGCGGTTGCGGATATGGAAAGACACTCATGCTTCAGCATCTCTTTCTTGAAGCAGCAGAGCACAGCGATGAAACCGGCCGTTTTCCAATAATAGCTGAGCTGAGAAATTTCTCTTCAAGCTATGACGGATTTCTCCCGTTTATCGTTGATACAGTTCGTGAATATGACCCTTCTTTTACCGAAAGTTCTGCAATAGAAGTCCTTGAGAAAGGACAGGCTCAGATTCTTTTTGATGGATTAGATGAGCTTGATCCGGAGGAAGTAAAGTTCTTCCAGAAAAAACTGGCGGAGCTTACGCATCGGTACCCAAACATACAGGTGATTGTTACATCGAGACCGTGCTCGGCGATAAACGGTATTAGCGGTTTTATGAAGCTGTATCTTCATCCACTTGATGAAGATCAGGTAAATTCTCTTCTTGATAAGTTGCTGATTCGCAAACAGGATGCAAAAGCAAAAAAGACAATTTTTTCGTTTTTTGAGCTTGGCACAGGATATGTAAAGAAGGATGGATTCATTGCGACAAATCCTATGCTTCTCACGGTTATAGTTAGCAATTACGAGAAGTTGATGGAATTCAATGGAGATAAAACCCGATTTTATGAGTTGATGTATGACGTTCTGATTCGTGGTCACGATGAAGGAAAAGAGGCTTTTGATCGTTTCTTCCATAGTGTTGGGAGTAGAGAAGAATTTACACAAGTTTTCCGGGCATTCTGTGCATTGACTTTTATGGACGGAGTTTATGAATTCGACCGACGGATATTTGAGAAGTATTTTAATCTAATCAAGAAGCAGGAAGGCCTGAGTAACCCTAACATATTCCGACTCGATGGCTTTGAGCACGATGTATGTGCAACGGCCTGCATGATGTATGAACAGGAGTCAGGAATTTATTACATAGACCCTGGCTTTCAAGATTATTTCTTTGCCGAGTATTACTACTTCGAGGATACAGAAAAGACAAAAGCTATGGGAGAAGCCTTAAATCGCAGGCAAATGAAATCTTTTCGGAATCTCGATGGACTAAAGATGCTTAATAAGATGTCTCCAGAGAAGATGGAGGTTTGTGTATTTCTTCCCTATCTTAATGAGATATTTAAAGAATCGGATGAAACAAAATGTTTTATGCGGTTCCTTGCTTGCGGATACCGGGATTGTATTTATGTAAATTTTGATGAAGTAGCAATAAAAACGAGTATGGTAAAGCTTAAGGCAAATAAATTCGATTACCCGCTAGATTCAAATCCACCGAAAAATATTGTCATGGGACTGATACTTGACATGCTGAATCTTAATAATACGTTCTCATTAGGTGCATGGGTAGAACCACTGAAAGAAGAAAACGGTGCAACACATTTTATTACCGGATATCTTGATGCTATCGAAAAACCGGAAGGACCAGATAGAACTTACGTTATCAAAACAATTGAAAATGGAATTCACTATAAGGACGATCCTGATTATTTTGAAGATATGAGGTTGATGCCGATGCCAATACGGGATGATAGAGGAAAACCAGTGTGCTTTGGTTATAAATACAGGGTCAATCCGTTATCGCTTCTTTCGGATCAAAGGAGAACAGAGGACTTCATTGATATGGCGAAGAAAGCAGGATTAGTCGATATTTTTATGAATGTGAAAAATTATTACAACCAGATGGTTGAACGGCAAAAAGCAAATGATTTCAGGTAACACGAGAGGTGTGAGTATGGGAAATAACAATATTGAAAATGAAAGCGAGCGCTGGATCAGTCTCGAAGAAATATCAAAGCATCTTGGTGTCAGTAAAGATACAATTCGGTTGTGGATCAAGAAAAACACGATTCCATTTCATAAAGTAGGCCGACAGTATAAATTCCGATTGTCAGAAGTTAATGCATGGGTTGAGAGCGGGCAGAGCGCGGATGCGGATAAATAAATCAAAATGGAGGAACAAATAAAAATGGCAACTGACACTAAGAAAGAAAGAGAACGCGAAGAACTGCATCGCGCCATTTGGGCGATTGCCGATGACCTGCGCGGCGCAGTAGACGGATGGGATTTTAAGAACTATGTGCTTGGAACGATGTTTTACCGGTACATTTCTGAAAACCTGACAGCATACGTCAACGAAGGCGAGATTGAAGCCGGAAACACCAACTTTGATTACGCCAAGCTAACAGATAAAGAAGCCGAAGAAGCTCGTGACGGTCTGGTGCAGGAAAAAGGCTTTTTCATATTACCCAGTGAGCTTTTCTGCAATGTCAGAGCCAGAGCAGCGGTGGATGAAAACCTAAACGAGACCTTGGAAAAGGTGTTTCACAACATCGAAGAATCAGCAAAAGGCAGCCAGTCAGAAAACAGCTTTGCAGGCTTGTTTGATGACTTTGATGTGAACAGCAACAAACTTGGCAGTACCGTTGCCAAGAGAAATGAGCGCCTTGCCAAGCTGCTGGACGGTATTGCTGCCATGAACCTTGGCGAAGTAAAAGATCATTCCATTGACGCTTTTGGGGATGCTTATGAATACTTAATGTCCATGTATGCGTCAAACGCAGGTAAATCCGGAGGTGAGTTTTTTACACCTTCTGATGTATCCGTACTGCTGACACGCCTTGGAACCGTGGGAAAAACAGAAATTAATAAAGTGTATGATCCGGCCTGCGGTTCCGGTTCTTTACTGCTAAAGGCTGAAGAAATTCTTGGACAAGATGCTATCCGCAATGGCTTTTATGGTCAGGAAATCAATATCACCACTTATAACCTCTGCCGCATCAATATGTTCCTGCATGATATCGAGTTTGATAAATTTGATATAGAGTGTGAGGACACTCTCATTAATCCGCAGCACTGGGATGATGAGCCCTTTGAGCTGATCGTTTCCAATCCGCCCTACTCCATCAAATGGGTGGGGGATGATAACCCGCTGCTCATCAATGACCCTCGTTTTTCCCCTGCCGGAGTCCTGGCACCAAAAAGCAAAGCGGACATGGCATTTATTATGCACAGCCTTTCTTGGCTTGCATCAAACGGCACAGCCGCCATTGTATGCTTTCCGGGCATTATGTACCGGGGCGGCGCAGAGAAGAAAATCCGCAAATATCTGATTGACAACAACTATGTGGACTGCATCATTCAGCTGCCGAGCAACCTGTTTTTTGGCACCTCCATTGCCACCTGCATCATGGTGATGAAGAAGAATAAGAATGACAACAAGACTTTGTTCATTGATGCGTCAAACGAGTGCGTCAAGGTCACGAATAACAATAAGCTGACCCCGGAAAACATCGACCGCATTGTGGATGTGTTTGCAAAGCGTGAGGAAGTGGCGTACTTCTCCCACCTTGCCAACTATGACGAAGTGGTCCAAAACGATTACAACCTTTCCGTTTCTACTTATGTGGAGGCGGAGGACACCCGGGAAAAGGTGGATATTGTAAAACTGAATGCCGAGATTGAAGAAATTGTCATGCACGAGGATGAACTGCGAGAGGCAATCCGCAACGTCGTCGAAGAAATCGAGGCAGGCGTATGAGCAGGTTGGATGAACTAATTGCGGAATTATGTCCAGATGGGGTGGAGTGTAAAGCACTTGAAACAGTTTGTCATATTAAAAAAGGAATACAATTCAACAAAAGTGATATGAAAGATGAAGGAAGCTTTCCTGTTATAAATGGTGGTATAAACCCATCTGGTTATATTGAGCAATATAATCAAGATGAGAATACTATCACAATTTCTCAAGGAGGCGCATCTGCTGGTTATGTAAACTGGATTGCTGTTAAGTTTTGGGCAGGTGCTCATTGTTATGTTCTGAAACCTTTAGATTCCATTTTGAATCGCTATTTATTTCACTTTATAAAATCGCAAGAATTTAAACTACAAGAATGTCAGTATGGTGCAGGTATTCCTGCTTTAGCAAAATCAACTGTTGCGACAATCTCAATCCCCGTTCCCCCTCTGCCCGTGCAGCGTGAAATTGTCCGGATTCTGGACAATTTCACGGAGCTTACAGCGGAGCTTACAGCGGAGCTTACAGCGGAGCTTACAGCGGAGCTCACAGCGAGAAAAAAACAGTATGAGTATTATAGGGATGAACTGCTGACGTTTGGGGATGATGTGCCAAGAGCAAAATTAGGTGATGTTTCAGATATATCTCGAGGTGTACGAGTTGTAAAAAAGCAGTTAATACCTGATGGTACGTATCCAGTATATCAAAACAGTCTTGCACCAATGGGCTATTATGACAAACATAATTGTTATGCAAATACTACTTATGTAATTAGTGCTGGTGCTGCTGGTGAAATCGGCTTTTGTGATAAAGACTTTTGGGCGGCAGATGATTGTTTGGTGTTTTCAAACCTAAATGGTGTTATTGATAAGTATATTTATTATTTCCTAATGACAAAGCAAGACTTTATTCGCGCTAACGTCAGAACGGCAAGTATTCCACGTTTATCAAGAACGGTGCTTGAAAACTTACAAATCCCATTATTGTCGTTAGAAGAACAAAGACGCATCGTTTCGATCCTTGACCGTTTTGACACCCTTTGTAACGATATTTCGACAGGCTTGCCCGCCGAAATTGCCGCCCGCCAAAAGCAATACGAATACTATCGGGACAAGCTGCTGACATTCAAAGAATTATCCTGAGGAGGTGAGTCATGTGTCATATTTTAATATTGTAGCTGCAACCACAGAAAACACTGTTGTTACTGAATATGAGCCGGTGAAAGCCCGTGCAGACAGCTACCAGAGCGAGGCTGCGCTGGAAAAAGAGTTCATCCGCCTTCTGTGTGAACAGGGCTATGAGTACCTTCCCATTCACACGGAAGCCGACCTGATTGCAAACCTGCGCACCAAGTTGGAAGAGCTCAATAACTATACCTTTACGGATACCGAGTGGGAGCGGTTCTTTGCCGACTGCATTGCCAACAAAAATGAAGGCATCGTCGAAAAGACACGCAAAATCCAAGAGGATTATGTCCAGGTTTTGAAGCGTGATGATGCCATGACCAAAAACATCACCCTCATTGACAAGAAAAACATTCACAACAACCGCTTGCAGGTCATCAACCAGTATGTTCTAGGCAAAGAGGACGGCGCCAAGTATGACAACCGCTATGATGTGACTATTCTCGTGAACGGCTTGCCATTGGTTCACGTGGAGCTAAAACGCAGAGGAGTCGCCATCCGTGAAGCGTTCAACCAAATCAACCGCTATCAGCGTGACAGCTTTTGGGCAGGCTGTGGCTTGTTTGAATATGTTCAGATTTTTGTCATCTCCAACGGCACAAACACCAAGTATTATTCCAACAGCACTCGATACAATGCTATTAAGGACGCGGCATCCGGTAAGGCAAAAAAGGGAAAGACAAGCAACAGCTTTGAGTTTACATGCTTTTGGGCTGATGCCAATAACAAGACCCTTCCCGACCTAATTGATTTTACCAAAACCTTTTTTGCCCGGCACACCATTCTGAACATTCTGACGAAGTACTGCATTTTTACTTCCGAAAATATGCTGATGGTCATGCGCCCTTATCAGATTACCGCAACCGAGCGAATCCTAAACAGAATTGAGATTGCCCACAACTACAAGAAATATGGTGATATTGCTGCTGGCGGTTATATCTGGCACACCACCGGTTCCGGCAAGACACTGACTTCCTTCAAAACAGCAAGGCTTGCGTCGCAGTTGCCCTTTATTGATAAGGTGCTGTTTGTGGTGGATCGCAAGGATTTGGATTATCAGACCATGAAGGAATACGACCGTTTTGAAAAAGGTGCCGCTAACAGCAACACCTCCACGGCTGTTCTGACAAAGCAACTAGGTGATAGCAAGTCACACATTATCATCACCACCATCCAAAAGCTGTCCACCTTTATCAAAAAAAATAAGACGCACCCCGTTTATAACAAGCAAGTGGTTATCATCTTTGATGAGTGCCACCGCAGTCAGTTCGGGGATATGCATACCGCAATCGTGCAGAACTTCAAAAAGTATTACATGTTCGGCTTCACTGGCACACCAATTTTTTCGGTCAATGCCGGCCCGACAAAAAAGTCCCAGCTTTTCACCACCGAGCAGACCTTTGGTGACCAGCTCCACGCATATACCATTGTGGATGCCATCAACGATAAAAATGTTTTACCGTTCCGCGTGGATTACATAAAGACCATGGATGAGGAAGAAGATATCACAGACGAGATGGTTTGGAACATTAACCGTGAAAAGGCAATGATGGCACCCAAGCGTATCGAACTTGTGACAAAATACATTTTGGAGCATTTCGACCAAAAGACCTACCGTGGAGACAAGTCGTATATCTTTAATCAGCTGACAAATATTGCAGATGTGGCTTCGGCGGAGCGCGGTGCTGTGGAAGAAATCAAGGCGAAGCAGCGTGTCAGCGGGTTTAATTCCATTTTTGCCGTTGCCTCTGTTCCCATGGCAAAGCTATACTATGACGAATTCCGCCGGCAGATGAGTGTAGACCCCACCAAGCAGCTGAAAATTGCTGTGATTTTTAGCTATGCTCCCAACGAGGAAGAAACTGATGGTATTCTTAACGAGGAAAATCCGGAAGACACTTCTGCCCTTGATAAGAGTTCCCGCGATTTTTTGGAAGGCGCAATTGATGATTACAACAGGATGTTCAACACTAGCTATGATACGTCATCTGACAAGTTTCAGAACTATTATAAGGACGTATCACTGCGCATGAAAAACAAGGAACTAGATTTGCTGATTGTCGTGAACATGTTTCTTACTGGCTTTGACGCAACCACGCTCAACACCCTGTGGGTGGACAAGAATCTCAAAATGCACGGCTTAATTCAGGCATTCAGCCGCACCAACCGCATCCTCAATTCCATCAAGACATTCGGCAATATCGTGTGTTTCCGCAATCTGCAAAAACGTGTCGACAGCGCGATTTCCCTGTTCGGGGACAAAAACGCCGGCGGCATTGTTCTGCTGAAAAGTTTCAAGGATTACTACTACGGCTATAAATCTGCAGATGGAAAGACAATGCCCGGATATGTGGACTTGATGGAGAACTTGTCGACCAAGTTCCCGATCAGCGAGCCACAGATTATCGGGGAGCAGAACCAGAAGGATTTCATCTCCCTGTTTGGCGCAATTCTGCGCATGCGAAACCTTCTCAGTTCTTTTGATGAATTCAAGGGCAACGAAATAATCACCGAGCGTGACCTGCAGGACTACCTAGGCAAATACCAGGATTTGCGGGATGAATGGAAACACAAGCGTGAAACCGGGAAAAGCACTGATATAACAGATGATATCGTGTTTGAAGTGGAACTGATAAAGCAGGTTGAAATAAACATCGACTACATTTTAATGCTTGTAAAAAAATATCACGATAATAACTGTGAAGATAAGGAAGTCCTTGTCACCATCAACAAAGCAATCGATGCCAGTACGGAGCTCCGCAGCAAAAAGCAGCTCATTGAAAACTTTATCGCCACTGTCAACGAAGTTGATGATGTTATGGGCGAGTGGTACAAATATGTGGGAGTTCAGCGCGAAAGAGATCTTACGGAAATCATTAAGGATGAAAAATTGAAGCCAGAAGAAACTCGCATTTTCTTAGAGAACTCATTCCGAGAAGGCGAGATAAAGACTGTCGGTACTGATATTGACAGACTGATGCCGCCAATCAGCCGTTTCGGTGGTGGAAACCGCCCCCAAAAGAAACAAGGTGTCATCGACAAGCTGAAATCCTTCTTCGAAAAATATTTTGGAGCCGGTGGGTCCAATAAATTCACAGACTGAACTGATAACACTTAGCTCATTTCTAAAGAAAAACCAGAGGCTTTTGAGTATAACTGGATGAGAGCATTGGGATGTATTTGGTAGAGTACAGCTGATTCGCCAGCAGCGCGGCCCCGATGGAAAAGATCATTCCTATCGGCTGGATATGTCAAACACTAAACACGGGAGGATGATAGTCATGGTGACCTGAACCCCGAAAACAAAACCAATGGAAAAGTTAGTCACAATATGATAAAATGCAAATGGAGTGATTAACATGAAGAAACGGTTCAGTGAGGAACAAATCATCAGAATTCTAAAAGAGCATGAAGCAGGGAAAAAGGCTGCGG
This sequence comes from Clostridium lapidicellarium, assembly GCF_041224415.1. Lineage (NCBI taxonomy): Bacteria > Bacillati > Bacillota > Clostridia > Eubacteriales > Clostridiaceae > Clostridium > Clostridium lapidicellarium. Next base: position 126,600 of record NZ_JBGFFE010000005.1, read on the forward strand.
ATATTGTTCGGGAATACAATATTTCGGAACAGACATTTTACCGTTGGAAAAGCAAATACGGCGGAATGGATGTCAGCGAGGCAAAACACCTGAAGCAATTAGAAGAAGAAAACCGCCAATTAAAAGAGCTGGTGGCTAATCTCTCCCTGGATAATCATATTTTAAAGAACGTCATTGCAAAAAACGGATAAAGCCTGCCGAGAAGCGTCGCATCGCGAAAGAGATACAGCAAACATATCAGCTAAGCGAACGCCGAGCGTGCAGGCTGTTGGATTTTAGCCGAAGCAGCAAACGATATGAACCAATTGATAAAACAGAAGATACAGAAGATAAAGAAATAACAGACCGATTAATACCGTTGGCAAGCCGATGGAAGCGTTTCGGCTATCGACGTTTGCATGTTATGCTCCAACGGGAAAACATCCATATCAACCATAAAAGAACATATCGGCTGTACAAGGAAGTCGGATTGGCCTTGAAAAAGCGGAATAAAAAGAAGAAATACGAAAAGCGTGGGATGCCGGACAGGACAACATTGTCGGTAAATTCCAGATGGTCAATGGATTTCGTTTCAGATCGTACCCGGTCTGGAAACCATATTCGCGTCTTAACTGTAATTGATGAAGCAACACGGGAATGTCTAGCGTTGGAAGTGGACAGCTCCCTTACGGGCAAAAGAGTTGCAGCTGTTCTCAACCGCATTGCACTGTTTCGTGATCTTCCCAAAGAGATTCTGACAGATAATGGCTCTGAATTCACAGGAAACGCATTAAACGCATGGAGTTACGACCACCATGTAGAACATATTTTTACGGATCCGGGCCACCCAACCCAGAACGGTTATATCGAAAGTTTTAATGGAAAACTTCGGGATGAATGCCTAAACCAAAACTTGTTTAAAAATCTCTACGAGGCCAAAGAAATCATTGAAGATTGGCGAAATGAATATAACCACCTTCGCCCGCACAGTTCTCTCAATAATTTGACGCCATCAGAATATGCCTTGAAAATCTCAGGTGATTACTAACTTTCTATCTGGTCGACTTTTGGGGGCAGGTCACTTGTAAGCTCCAAGACGTTTGTTATAATCTGCATAGATTTGAAGAATAAGCTTTGCAATCGCTTGGTTTTCTTTTGTACGATCAGCAGGTTCGGTATTGTAATGCTTATAGTAAGTACTTCGATTAACGCCAAGAACCTTACAAAGGAGCTTGATATTGTGTTGGAAACGGAGCTTATGAATAGCTTCTAATCGTTGTTTGAGTGTGGCGTGAAGATGGCAATCGCTTTTTTTAGTATGAGGAGTTCCTCCTCAAGCTGAGCATTACGCTTTTGAAGGTCTTTGACCTGCTTAGCAGTTAGTATTTCGCCATCATCCGTTTCAACGGTTGAGTATTGTTTAATCCAACGGCCAAGCGCAGTGATAGAAACACCATACTCTTTACAGAGTGCTGCTTGTGATTTGCCGCCAGATTGATAAAGGTTGACGAGAGTTCGTTTGAAATCTTCGCCATATCGGGTTCCAGTTTTACCAGTGGACATGAGTAAATACCTCCTTTTTGGTGTCTACTTAATTATAATTGATAGTTACTTCAGGTGTCCACTTATTTAATATAGATCCAATCAAATGAAACATGTTCTGTACAAGAATAGAGGATATGAATTGGCAAAAATATATTGTTGCATATGTGGGAAGCAACTAAACAAGATAGCAGTCAATAAATTTCTGATTAAGGGCAGAGAATTTGTCTGCTTCGATTGCGTGAGAAAAGCCGGTCATAATCCTTTTACATGGACGAGGAACTTGCAAATCACATCAGATGACATAAGAGCTGAAATTACAATGAATGAACGTGGAGACGGCACGGCTCCTAAAGAAAAACAGCTTCACGGATATGTGCCGCCGGTATCTTCTCATTTTGAAAAGACGTCCACATCATATGATGTAGGCAATGCTGAAAGCGCTACATCCAGCCAAATAGTTACTTCTATCCCACATAAAATTGAAGTGCCAAAAGCAGTCCAGAAGTATCTTCAGATAGATTGCAGAAATCTTTGGTATGTAACGCCGAAACTATTTAAAGAACCTGTAAAGCATCACATAGAGGATATTATAAGCTTTGAACTGTTGGAAGATGGCAATACAGTCATTAAAGGCGGTCTTGGGGGAGCGGTTGCTGGAGGACTGCTGTTTGGCGGTGTTGGAGCTGTCGTTGGCAGTGCAGCGTCCAAGCGGAAGGTACATGAGACTTGTAGGTCATTGCGGATCAAGATAACAGTTTGTGATGTAAAACATCCTACAGAATATATCGATCTTCTCACCATGGGGAGTATAGATAAGAGTTCGTGGTCGTACAGGAATCTTATGCAGCGGGCACAGGAAATAATATCTACTCTTCAGGTGCTACAAGATGCTGCGAATAAAGAGAAAAAACGGACAGTACAATATGCACCTGTGCAGAACATGAGCAGATGAAATAATGAAATTCAAGAAGCTTCTGGATAATGGAATTATTACAAGAGAAGAATTCGAAGAGCAGAAACGGAAGTTACTGAAATAAACCTCTTATGTTGTCTCGTGCCTTTTAAATTACATTTGGAGAGGAAAATTCCGATGGCTGAACATCTTGTCATGCAAACAAAACTCAGACACAGATCATCGCCTTCTGTAGGCAAGTTATAGGTTGAGACGATGAAATCTGGACTTATTTCCACAGCCTGCACTTTTAAGACGATTGCGGAATTGCTGTAGATGCTATAATAGGTACTGGAAGCCCCTTAGACTTGTTCTCTCGAACGGACGAGGTGTGAATTTCGCCTTTTTGGAGCCATTTTTACCCTTGGATAAATTCCCGCGAACAAACAAAGGCTTATTCTGCGTTTCGGGTGGTACCGGACATCAATCAGAAGCAGTCGAGCCACGTCGAGTGCGTGGTATTGATGTCAAGGGTAAATTGACGGGTGTGTAAAAAGTCCAGTATTACTGGCACTTTCGGGGTTTTGAGGCAAAAATCCGTTGTCCCGAAACTGCCCAAATATCGCTTCGCGGGAACAAGTCCAGAGGGCGGATGTCGTCCGCGAGTGAACGAGATTGATGTCGGCACTTCGCGAGTGTACAGGATAGATGTTTTGCGTTTTTGGGGCTTGGTGAGAGAACGGGATAGATGTTTTTTGGATTTTGGCGTGTAAACGGAAACAGGGCAATTTTATATTTGAAACCAAGCCTGTCGGTGCGGGTGCGCATTATAAAAATTTAAGATGAGTAATGAATAATGAAAATATTAATACTTGGCGATGGTGTTATCGGTTCAGTATATGGAAATGAACTTACTAAGGCCGGTTATGATGTCACTCATTTCATTCGAAAAGAAAGATCACAAGATGTCATACTTCATGGAATTCCGATTCGCTGTATTGACGGGCGCGATAACAATAAAAGAACCGAAGAATTATATCGACCAGAGGTGATTTCGGAACTTGCAAAAGAAAATGTATATGACTTATTCATTATTAGTGCAAAGTCAGATGGACTCCACAATATCATAGCAAGTTTTTCTAAAAAGCTTGCCAATGAAACAACCGTATTGATATTTCAAAGTCTTTGGATCGATGCCAATGAGATAGAAAGCTGGTTCAACGGAAATAAAGTATTGTATGGATTTCCGCATATTATGGGTGGAGGTCGGGATGAACAGGGCATTTACTGTACCATTTTTGGAAGTCCAGACGCTCCGTCTATGATAGGAGAAAAGGATGGGACGATATCCAATGCGTTACAATCTGTTGAAAAAGCATTTTCAGACGCAAGCATGAATCCGAAAATCACAAAGGATATACTCGGCTGGATCTATACCCATTATGCAGAAGCTGCGGGATTGCTTGCGAGAGTTATGCAGACGAATGATTATATTAATTTTTCCCAGGATAAAACAGTCGTAGTTCAGACACTGCTGGCAATTCGGGAAGGACTGCGTATATGCAAAGCTAGGGGAATACCGGTTAGTAAAATCAAACCTCAATGTTACTATTTCCTTCCCAAAATTGTAATGGTTCCTTTCATGAAAAAAATGTACGCCACAGAATCTGCGAAATTAATGATAAAAGGCCATATCACACATTCTTTAAATGAGATGAAAAGCATGGTAAATGATATGATCGCCAGCGGGGAACAGTACCACGTTGATACAAGGCAATTAAGTAAAATGAAAAAGAATGTAGATCAATTTTCAATAATCTAACAAACAGAATTGCGCATAACAGGGAACGTTCATAGATTTGTGTAAAATAGAATAGATAGAGTAAAA
>NZ_JBGFFE010000050.1:0-2984 GCF_041224415.1 Clostridium lapidicellarium
ACTTTCTCAATTTATTTTGTACTATTTTTATTCTAGCATCAAATAGTAGAAGCAGAGGACATGATACAAGACGATATAAGTTTCAATTCCTCATTAGGTATTCTAAAACTCCAAATCATTTGGTACGCCATATTCGCCTACGAATTGTTTCAATTCCTCATTAGGTATTCTAAAACCGTCTCTCAGCTTCAAATATTTGCTTACATTTCTTGGTTTCAATTCCTCATTAGGTATTCTAAAACAATAGGTACATTGCCGATATTGCCGGATAGATATTCAGTTTCAATTCCTCATTAGGTATTCTAAAACTGTATTCCTTGCCTGTGATTCATTTTGGCTGTCTACCGAGTTTCAATTCCTCATTAGGTATTCTAAAACAAGTTGATATGCGAGCGAAGGAGAAATATAATATCTGTTTCAATTCCTCATTAGGTATTCTAAAACATTTCATGGGAGCAGGTTTTTCACCTTCGGCGAGTATGTTTCAATTCCTCATTAGGTATTCTAAAACCGTCAAAAAAACTTAGATTCAAGTTATGAAAATTATGTTTCAATTCCTCATTAGGTATTCTAAAACGAGCCAACGTAATGAAAGGTACTACTTATACAGTATGTTTCAATTCCTCATTAGGTATTCTAAAACAATGTCGCAGTCAGGTCAGAACTATCCCAAGATAAAAGTTTCAATTCCTCATTAGGTATTCTAAAACTTCTGGGAAATATCCCTCAAAACCCCAATATCATTTAGTTTCAATTCCTCATTAGGTATTCTAAAACATGTTCAACATGCGGGAAAAATAGAGAACAAAGGGCGTTTCAATTCCTCATTAGGTATTCTAAAACGACTTTCTTCATGACATATAGATCTCCTTTACATTGCGTTTCAATTCCTCATTAGGTATTCTAAAACTTAGATGCAATAAATAATTTAAAATCAAGCTAGGAGGGTTTCAATTCCTCATTAGGTATTCTAAAACTGCAAGGTCGTCAGCAGGTATCAGCTGGTTTGTAGGTTTCAATTCCTCATTAGGTATTCTAAAACTTAGCCTAGCGGGTACTCCCTGCTAGGTTTTATTTTTTGTTTCAATTCCTCATTAGGTATTCTAAAACCGATTTGTGGACAGAAATTAGCAAGAATTGACCCTGAGTTTCAATTCCTCATTAGGTATTCTAAAACTATCTTGCATACAATTTTCTGGAAGAACTACTTTAGTTTCAATTCCTCATTAGGTATTCTAAAACGCAATCCATATAGCAGGAAAATGCTTCCACACAGATGGTTTCAATTCCTCATTAGGTATTCTAAAACAATCATAGACAGGAATAGCATCATTGGAGCCTATTTGTTTCAATTCCTCATTAGGTATTCTAAAACTACTACATATATATTATTTGCAGATAGTGTGCCAGTTTCAATTCCTCATTAGGTATTCTAAAACAAGTTTCTTAATTCCTCGCCCTGCATATTCTTTGCTTGTTTCAATTCCTCATTAGGTATTCTAAAACGACTATGATTACAGCAGAGAGAAGAAAAAAGGATATGTTTCAATTCCTCATTAGGTATTCTAAAACAACCAGAACATATCGTTTAGTTACTATGGATTGGAATGGTTTCAATTCCTCATTAGGTATTCTAAAACTTAGAATTTAAAAGAAAGTCTGTTATAGTATATGCGTTTCAATTCCTCATTAGGTATTCTAAAACGATAGTTGTTATGACTATAGATATGAAGCCCCGAAAGCGTTTCAATTCCTCATTAGGTATTCTAAAACTAGGGTGCAACAGTTTAAAATGTGCTACATGCTGTTAGTTTCAATTCCTCATTAGGTATTCTAAAACCAAAATATAATATCATATTTTTTTAGATAAATAAAGAGTTTCAATTCCTCATTAGGTATTCTAAAACTAAATTGTTTTGCTAGTCTAACATCCCACCTCGCCAGTTTCAATTCCTCATTAGGTATTCTAAAACGAACAATACACAGACAAGGAGGACAGAGATGGAACCAAGTTTCAATTCCTCATTAGGTATTCTAAAACTTCATGAGCGGCTTCTTTTTTATGATCCATTTATAGTTTCAATTCCTCATTAGGTATTCTAAAACAGCTGCCCATTAATTTCTATTACCAGTGCTTCACCGGTTTCAATTCCTCATTAGGTATTCTAAAACATTACTTTTATACCTTTATTTATTTTACCTGTAGAAAGTTTCAATTCCTCATTAGGTATTCTAAAACTAGCAGCGCTTCAGAATTTGTTGAATAGTTTTTCAGCGTTTCAATTCCTCATTAGGTATTCTAAAACCCCAGATGGGTATGTTTGATGAAGGTGATGAAAATGTGTTTCAATTCCTCATTAGGTATTCTAAAACAAGAAAATCGGCTACTTGAGGAACCATCTAATTGTGGTTTCAATTCCTCATTAGGTATTCTAAAACGTACAGACAGCTATAAACGCAGGACAGTTGATACTTAGTTTCAATTCCTCATTAGGTATTCTAAAACTCCCCGCTGAATGGCTCGCAGAGCAGGGGCAAAAATAGTTTCAATTCCTCATTAGGTATTCTAAAACTGGCAATATATTGGACCCTACGGATATAGATAGCATGTTTCAATTCCTCATTAGGTATTCTAAAACCGCAGAACAGAAATATTACACCAAATTAATTGAGGGTTTCAATTCCTCATTAGGTATTCTAAAACCATCCGCCAAGAAAAGCACCTCTGAAATAGCAGATAGTTTCAATTCCTCATTAGGTATTCTAAAACTTGATGGAAATATTCAAAAAGAAAATGGAGGATGAGTTTCAATTCCTCATTAGGTATTCTAAAACTTCTTATCTTTCTCCATGTCCCTCACCTACTTCCACAGTTTCAATTCCTCATTAGGTATTCTAAAACACGGTTTTAAGGTAGGCTATTATCATTTCGCAACGAAGTTTCAATTCCTCATTAGGTATTCTAAAACTTAGCAGTGCTTTCA
>NZ_JBGFFE010000051.1:0-2958 GCF_041224415.1 Clostridium lapidicellarium
AATATCCTCTGCAGTTACAACATGAGATAATATTCTGCCCGTACCGGCCAGATCACTGCCGGCAGCGGGAGGCACGCCGTCTTCTTTTCTACTCTCTGTGGGCGGACCGCCGCCGCGTCCGTTTAAAAGAATAAATTCATTTTCCAAAGTCCCTTTCAGTTCATCTCCCCGGATAAAATCAACCCCGAGGCTGCACAAATTATCTCTGTAGTTCGATATCAATCTATTATAGGCCTTGTTTTTACTAAGTCCCAGGCTCATATTCCTCGGATTTTCAGGNAAGTCCCTTTCAGTTCATCTCCCCGGATAAAATCAACCCCGAGGCTGCACAAATTATCTCTGTAGTTCGATATCAATCTATTATAGGCCTTGTTTTTACTAAGTCCCAGGCTCATATTCCTCGGATTTTCAGGATCAAAACTGTCCGATACTGCAATTACCTTCTTGTTCATCATAAGGGATTCCGCTATACCTGTGGTTACCAGGTTATCCTCTATGCCCAGGGCACATTTAGACAGGGTGTTTCTAGTCATGACAGGCACAAGTACCAGATCATCACTTCTTACCGCACCTGTCATCTCCTCCTTACAGTCTATCAACCTTCCATTCAGGCCGTCTACATATTTTCCGGGAATAACTTTCTCTGCGGATTTCGTCATGACTATGTCATATTTGAGGATATCCATGGAAGCCAGCGTTTCAAATATATCTTTTAAATTTACAGCCCCTCCCGATATAAACACAAGCACCCTTTTGTCCAGCATGCCTATAATTCGTTCAGCTATGGTCCTCACCAAATTTTCTATATCCATCTGTTCACCTCGCTTACATATCTCCCGTGCAGGCTTCTCATATGCCGGCATCATTCATGGCAATTCCCGCAGGTGTCACAAGAAGGGGGTTGCAGGGTTTGATAGTCCTTATATCAGTATATTTTTCAAATATGCTCTCTATGTTTTTCAAGCAGCAGGTGCCGCCCACCAGGTAAATTGTATTTACATCATAACCTTTGATATTTTTAAGTACTATATCTGCCATTTTTTCAATTACCGGCCTCACCAGAGGAAACACCCTGTCATAGTTCTCTTCTTCAATCTTATATTTTTCCGCCTTATCGTAATCCATGCCAAGTGCACCGGCTATCACCAGGCTCAGGTGGTGTCCTCCCGTAGGTTCGTCTGCACAGTGTACCACTTTTCCGCCTTTCAATACCGATATCCCGGTGGTCCCACCTCCTACATCCACTACCGCACCTTCATCTATTTTCAAAACATCCGCAGCCGCAGTGGGTTCGTCTATTATGTCTGTGACTGTAAAATCGGCAGCCTCCACTACATTTGAAATAACCTTGGTATTGCCGGAACTTATTCCGGGTGGTATGGCCGCAGCTGCATGCTCGAGCTTCCTCCCCAGGATATTTTCCAGTTTCCTCTTCAAATCCCTGACTATGTCTACCGCCTTCAGATATTCCACAACTATTCCGTCCCTCACAACACTGGCAGAATACAGCTTCCCGGCAGCGGGCCTGTCGTTCTTATCCAGCACCGTTACTACGATATTTGAAGTTCCAAGGTCAACTCCAACTTTCAGATCCTGATCCTCAGGTACCTTATGTGGATTTTGAAAAGATTTTTCCACCTCTGCGATAAATGAATTCGCATGATCAAGCACATTTTTTACCATTTAATCACCTGCTCAAACCTATTATTCTAATCAAGTCACTGCTCTTTAGCTCTGCCGCATTGGCTTCGTCCGTATCTATGTGAAATTCCAGTGCGGACGCGTTGCTCACCCGTATAAGTACGTTCTTGAATATAATTCCCTTGGGGCCCTTGGTTTCCACATCCACCATGTCTCCGTCCTCTACACCGTAGGATTCGGCCTGGTAGGGGAGCATATGGATATGCCTGCTGGCACATATAACTTTATTTTTCAAAACCAGAATTCCCCTGGGACCTATCACTGTGAGAGTTTCAGAATTTCCAAGATCCCTGGATTTCCTGACCGGGGCCTTTATTCCCAGGTTATATGAATCAGTTCTGGATATTTCAATCTGGCTGTACTTCCTAACCGGACCCAAAATCCTCACCTTTGGGAAAAATGCTTTGGGACCTGCAATGGCAACAGTCTCGTTTGCGGCAAACTGGCCCGGCTGTTTTACTTCCTTCCTGACCGTGAGCTCATACCCTTTGCCGAACAAACACTCCAGATCCTGCTGGGTAACGTGAATATGCCTGTTTGATATACCTACCGGTATGGAAAATTCCTTGTTCTTAATTTTACTTTCATTTACTATATTTGCTACTAGATCTTCTACAAATTTTTCACTGACCTGCATTACTCTCTGTCACCCTCCTGTATTTCTTTTGTCTTCTTGTAATGGATGCACAGGTTCCTCGGCTGCCCCTTCCTTCTGGGACATTTGGGATCATGGCATATATTACATACTTCTTTATCTTCCTTTTTGTCTTTCTTTGAGTTCTCTTCTTGAATTTTTTCATCTTCAGAAGGTTTTTCATCCTGCTGGTCATAAACGGCACCGGCATCATACTCAATTTCAACCTCCTGACTTTTCTTTTCCTCAGGTTTTTCCCCTACGTCGGAATTCTTCTCTTCTCCTGAATTTAAATTTTCCCGATCTTTTTCAAGACCGACCGTATATTTTGACTTTATGATACTGTCTAAATCTTTTGCAGGCCTTGGTATGACAACACTGGAATAAACTTTATTGACTTTGCCTGCACTTACTTTTGCCGCATTTATTGCAGCTTTGACAGCTCCTACATTTCCCTCTATTTTTATTGTTACAAGGCCTCTCCCTCTTGTCAGTTCATAACCTATAAGAGTTACATTTGCTGATTTCACACAACTATCTGCAGCTTCCACGGCTGCAGCCATTCCAACAGTTTCTATAATACCAAGGGCCTTTCCACTCATAAAAATCCCTCCCTTGTTAAA
>NZ_JBGFFE010000052.1:0-2736 GCF_041224415.1 Clostridium lapidicellarium
AGTTTATACCCTGCTTCCAAGGCACGCTTGTTCAAATCTTCCGTTCCCCTGGGAACCCTATTCAGCACGGCAGCTTCCAGAGATTTCTTTGAAGCAATATTCAGTACGCTGTTTATGGCCCCCACTGCAATTATATTGGCCACCATGGATTTGCCTATAACTTCATTTGCAGTTTTCAGTATGGGAATCTGGATCACTTTCCCGGCCCTGTTACTGCTTGGAACTATGACCGATGAATCTATAAGCAGTATCCCATCCCTGTCAAGGGAGCCTATATATTTATTACAGGATTTCTGAGTCAAAGTCAGCAAAAGATTTGTCCTTAAAACTTTCGGAAAATCAATTTCCTCGTCGCTTATAATCACTTCCGCCTTGCTCGAGCCTCCCCTGGCTTCCGGCCCGTAAGACTGCGACTGGATAACTTTCTTTCCCTCCATTATGGCAGCTTCCGCCAGGATAACTCCTCCTAAAATAAGTCCCTGTCCTCCTGAACCAGTCAATCTCAATTCCAATTGGTTACCCATAATTCATCTCTCCCTTATTATAAATTATTTATTTTACGAACCTGTCTATTATTTTTTGATATTCTTCAGTATATTCAGGTTCTGCAGTATTTTTAAACTCTCCTATCAAAAATTTATCTTCAAGTTCCTCCGGCGAAAGTTTCCCGGCCGCCTTTACGTCCACTGCATGGTCCCTCTGCCATTTCATCATATCCACGGCAGAGCCCTTCTTGTTTTTCCTTCCGTAATAGGTAGGACACACGCTGACGCCTTCTACCATGGAAAATCCTTTATTTTGAATACCTCTCTCTATGAGGGAAATCAGCTGTTTCGTGTGGTAGACAGTACCTCTCGCCACATAAGTCGCCCCCGCTCCAGCTGCAAGTTTCGGAATATCAAAGGGCCTGTCAACCGTGCCGTAGGGTGCAGTGGTTCCCCTGTCACCTCTCGGCGTTGTCGGGGAATACTGCCCACCCGTCATACCGTAGATGTTGTTGTTGAAAATAACTGTCGTGATGTCGATATTTCTCCTGGCTGCATGGATTAAATGGTTTCCTCCAATAGCCACGGCATCGCCGTCACCCGAAATGACTATAACAGTAAGCTCTGGATTGGCCAGTTTGACTCCCGTTGCAAAAGCTATCGCCCTGCCGTGTGTGGTATGAAGCGTATTAAAATCCATATATCCCACGGCCCTTGAGGAACATCCTATTCCGGATACAACACATACTTTATTTTTGTCGAGTTTCAAATTATCTATAGCCTGTATAATAGATCTCATCATTATACCGTGCCCGCATCCGGGACACCATATATGAGGTAAGTTTCCCATTCTCAAGTAATTTTCCACAAGCGTACTAGCCATTTTAAAATACCTCCCTGATCTTAGATAGTATTTCCTGGGGAGTAATAACTTCACCGTTGATCTTCCCTATCTTGAAAATATTCGACTCGTTTTTTACTACTCTCTCCACTTCCAGAGCCAGCTGCCCGTGGTTGAGTTCGGCCACTATTATATTCTTGGCCTGTTTCCCCACATCCGCAATCTGTTTCTCAGGAAATGGCCAGATAGTCACAGGCCTGAACAGCCCAACTTTCAGGCCGGCTTTCCTTGCCTGCTTTACTGCACTCCTTGTGCTTCTTGCAGTTCCACCGTAGGAAATCACTACAGTTTCCGCATCTTCCATATAGAGTTCATCGCAGGTCACAATATCGTCCAGATTATCTTCAATCTTTCTCAAGAGCCTGCTGCACAGAACGTCCGCCACTTCAGTACTGTTTGTCGTAAACCCTGATTCAGTGTGGACAAGTCCTGTGACGTTAAACCTGAATCCTTCCCCAAAATTCGCCATTAGAGGGACAAGTTCCCCTTTTTCCACATGGTATGGCAAATAGTTCCTGTCTCCCTTTTCAGGTTTCTTACGGTTTATTATCTTTAAATCCTGCTGCCTCGGAATCTCTATCCCCTCTCTCATGTGGGCCACAATTTCATCCATCAGCAGTATAACAGGTGTTCTGTACTTCTCCGAAAGGTTGAATGCCCTGACAGTCAAATCAAAAGTCTCCTTGACGGAAGAAGGCGATATTGCTATTACCGGATGGTCACCGTGGGTCCCCCACCTTGCCTGCATGACATCTCCCTGGGACGGTGAAGTCGGGAGCCCCGTACTGGGGCCGTGCCTCTGTACATCCACAATGACACAGGGAACCTCTGCCATTGGCGCATAGCCTATATTTTCCTGCTTCAGTGAAAATCCTGGCCCGCTTGTAGCCGTCATGGATTTCACACCCGCAAGTGATGCACCTATAGCTGCGGCCATTCCTGCTATTTCATCCTCCGTCTGAATGAACTTTCCACCTACCATGGGAAGTCTTTTAGACGAAAGCTCTGCTATTTCAGTCGAAGGTGTTATGGGGTATCCCGAATAAAAACGCATCCCCGCTGCAATAGCCCCCTCCACACAGGCTTCATTTCCCTGCAATAGTTTTATACTGTTATTCATACTTACTTACCCCCTAAAAAGATTGCATAATCCGGGCACCGAAGCTCACACAGTCCGCACTTTATACATTTATCTTCATCTACAATTGAAACCTTCCCGTTTTTCAAAGCCAGTACATTTTTGGGACAAAACTCCACACATATACCGCAGCCTTTACACCACTCCTTTTCCAGTTTCAAATGCACACCATTTTTCACACCAATCAATTTAATTTACCTCTCTTCCAACTT
>NZ_JBGFFE010000053.1:0-1774 GCF_041224415.1 Clostridium lapidicellarium
TAGGCGTTTGCGAAACGCTGTAATCCGCATAAATGCGGTATATTTCTTGCTGCAAAATAAAATAACTCCTCACTGATTTATGGTAAAATTGAATTGAATCAAAAAACAAAATCACCATTATACCTCAGAAAGGAGTTACATATTTATGATAACATATAAACAGCTTTCTTTGGCAGATATATTTTCTGACTGCAAAGAAAAATTTCAAAACAACAAGCCCCAGTTTCTTTCTTTACTTGAAAACACTATTAATCTTGATGATTTAGTTCCCATTTCTTTCATAAATCATTTTTATGCGCCCACCGGAAGACCTCGTAAATATAAGCTTTACGCTATGCTTCGTGCTTTAATCTTGCAGCGTATTTTTTCTATTCCTAAAGATTCCCTTCTGATTATCTTCCTTAAGTATTCTCAGGAATTAAGGGATTTCTGCGGCTTTCTTAAAGTTCCTGATGCCTCTAAATTCACACGCTTTAAACAGGATTTTATTCTGGACTTACAATTGATGTTTGATAATCTAGTTGATATTACTGAACCAATATGCCAACAAATTAATAAGAAACTTGCATCCATGACCATCTTCGATACTTCTGGTATTGAAGCTTTCGTAACTGAAAACAATCCTAAATATGCTAACCGCATTATAAAACAGCTTAAAACTTTTAAGAAGTTAAATGGTTTAGGTGATTCCTATGATCCTTATAAAGCTGCTTATGGTGCCATGCCTTCCCATGCTAATGCCAATCCTGCTGTCCAGCAGATGTATATTAATGGACATTTTTGCTATGCTTTTAAATTTGGTCTTGTTACCAACGGTCTTGGCATTGTAAGAAACATTTCATTTTACAATAAAAATTTCCTTAAAGCTCATCCAGATATTGTTGTTGAAAAAAAGTCCAACTCACCTGATGAGGATAAATCTCTTGCTGATGCTAAAGCTCTTATACCTGTTCTTAAGGATTTTTTAAAAAAACATCCCATGATAAACCCTAAAATATTTTTAGGCGATGCTGCCTTTGACAGCATTGAAATTTACAGCTGTCTTTTACAGGAATTAAAGTTTGAAAAAGCATACATACCACTAAAAACTAAAATCGTATCAGAAGAATCTGATTGTCCTTTGAATGAAGATGCTGTTCCCTGCTGTCCCCATGACCATTCACTGCCCATGAAACGGGAAAGTAGCAAATCACATTTGCGTTCAGGAATTCCTACAATGAAATTCGTTTGCCCTAAAATGAAATGGGTCTACAATAAAGAAACGAAAAAGAGTAAACGAAAAACTTTTTGTGAAGATCCCTGTACTAAATCATCCTGCGGCAGGATGTTTTACATTTATCCTGAAAAGAACCTGCGTGCATATCCCGGAACCGTTCGTGGTTCTCAGGAATGGAACTGCACCTATAAAATTCGTTCTGCTATAGAAAAAAGTATCGAAAATTTTAAACACAGCTGCTGTATTGCAGAGCGCAGGACACAAAATGAAAAAACTCTTCATGCTGACTTGCTTCTTGCTGGTATAACTCAGCTGATAACAGCTGTCATAGCCAATAAAATACACAGGCATGAATATATCAAAAGTCTAAAACCATTAATTGCATAAATACCAGCTATTTTAAAATTTTAGAATTAATCATGGCTTTATTTCTTATGCCCTTTTTTTCTGTTTAGCTATTATAAATTACAAGAATTACCTTTAATCTTCTAAGTACCTTTTTTTGAAATTTCTTCCCATCATCAATTCATTTTTATCAGTGAGTTTCGCAATTACCTA
>NZ_JBGFFE010000054.1:0-1503 GCF_041224415.1 Clostridium lapidicellarium
GCTGTGAAGAATTCAGACGGTGGAATCATACAGATAGGGGTGCTGGCAAATAAGGTACAGAGCCTTACAGCCAAAATGCAGCCCCAAAATATAGTTAACAATCTGGCTAAGAATAAATCTGTAGTGTATGCACTTTATATGGACAAGAACTTGAAGGTGACGGCCCATACGGATAAAAGCAGGATTGGGATGAAACTGGACGACGCAGGCAGCAAAACTGCCATAAGCGGGAAGGTTTATTCTTCTAAGTTCAAGTACAAGAACAAGACTCAGGTATACGATGTAATATACCCTGTAAAAGTTGATGGCAAAGTTGTCGGCGCGATAGATATAGGAAATTCCATGGAAAATGCCGACAAAGCAGTTTACAGTATAATCGGCATAATTTCACTTCTGGCCGTCGCAGCTTTTGCCGCATGTGCATTTATACTTATAAGAGTATCAAACGGTATAACGAAACCTCTTGGCATGCTTGTCGATGTGTCCAAGAAGATATCGGACGGAGACCTGAATGCCAGCATAGATGTGGAGAGCAGTGATGAGATAGGGGTGCTGGCGGACAGCTTCAGGAATATGAGCGAAAGCCTCAGAGAGACAATCGGCACCATAAAAGGCAACTCGCTGAAGGTGAATTCCATGTCTTCTGATTTGAAGACGAACGCTGGACAGATGACCGGGGCCGCCAACGATGTGGCAAGTGCGATACAGGAAGTGACTAAGGGCACTACACAGCAGGCGAATGATCTGGTTGGCATTTCCAACAGCATGACAGGGCTTGCAGATGAGCTGCAGAATATATACGGCAAGCTTTCTGAAGTAAAAGAGAGCTCGAGTACGACGGATGCTGCGGTAGGAGAAGGAAGACAGCAGGTGGAACGTCTGCTTGAGTCCATAGGAAATGTAAGGAAGTCTTTCAAAGTGGTTTCCGACAAGATAGGGGGACTTGGAGACAGTGTATCAAAGGTGGGAAGCATAACTGACGTTATAAACGGCATACTGGATCAGACCAATTTACTGGCCTTGAATGCGGCAATAGAAGCAGCAAGGGCTGGAGAGGCAGGAAAAGGATTTGCAGTAGTGGCGGAGGAAGTAAGACAGCTTGCGGAGAAATCCAAGGAATCCACGGAACAGATACAGCAGATCATACAGTCCATAAGCAGCGAGACCAAGGATGTAATTTCAACGTCTGACAAAGTGAAGGGCCTGGTAGAGAATCAGGAAGGCACGGCAAATGTTACCAAGAAATCCTTTGAGAAGATATCGGAGGCGGTTGAGGAGATAAAGCCCCTGCTTGAAAATACATACGCTTCCCTGAAATCCACTGTCAAATCGAAGGACGATGTCTTGAGCAAAGTAGAGTCGGTAACTGCAGTGTCCGAGGAGACTTCCGCATCTTCACAGGAAATATCGGCTTCGTCGGAGGAGATGTATGCATCCTCTGAAAATGTGGACAAATATGCATCGGAGCTTAACAAGATTGTAGAGAAGTTGAATGAGGAGACG
>NZ_JBGFFE010000055.1:0-1492 GCF_041224415.1 Clostridium lapidicellarium
TTAGAGTTTCCCCAAAATAAATTATTTCAAATATACCTAGACCTATAATTCTAATGCTTCAGCTATAAATAGTTGTTGTGGGGCCTTGGTTTTTAAAACTGGTTTCATAAAACTCTTAATTCCAGTAAGTGTCTTTTTTAATATTGAATAAATACCATCGGCTACTGCATAATAATCAAAGTCTGGTATTTTATAAATTCGATTGGAAAGTTTTTGTATTAATATATTCAGTATATTTTCTCCCCTTTTTTCTGAAAGCATGGCAATGAAACCTACAATTAAGGATAATAATAAATTCATAGTTCTTATGGAATTTAAACTTCTTACCCTTATATTTTCAAAATCAAACTGCTGCTTCTTAAACCTGAAGTACTCTTCTATCCTCCATCTTTTGAGATAAACCTGGATTATCGTGAGTGTTAATCTCTTATCATCGGGTTTAATACTGCTGATAAGCATCATAGGAACTTTCCCAAGACCTCTTATTACTACAAGAGTAAGTGGTTTATCAGGAATGTCCGGCAGGGCAATGGATATAAAACTAAACTTACATTTCTTCGCTTTGCCGGCTTTGTTTCTTACTATAGTTGAAAATCTTCCATGATATTTATTGGCAAGTTTTAATATATTAATAGATTTATCGTTATGGATGACATTTCTGTTACATTTAGCCCTTATAACAAAAGGCTCGCCACTATTTATGAAATATCTATAGAATTTTTTATCGTCAAAACCCCTGTCTAGAGCTCTGATACCTTTACTGCCAAAATGTTTCCTTATAAAATTTAAGCCCTCTAAAACTTCTTCATTTTCACTTACAAAATCAGTTTCTGCATTTGAATATATTTTTGAGTATACCGAGACAGGCATATTGTATTTATTTGTCAATGCAGCTATTTCAAAGCAATTATACCCGTTAATATTAGTCTCACCAGTACTTCCATCACGAACTTTACCCATAGCTTCTAGAACTTTACTGTTTCTTTTAGTAATTTCAGAACCATCAACACAAAATACAGTATTATCATCAATGTATGGTTTTATCTCGGAAATGTAGTTATCTATTGCCACATTGTGTTTATTGAAGGTCTTAAGATTGTTGGAAAGTCTTTCAATGGTCTTTTTTAAAGAAATATTTTCTTTAAGCGCCCTTGATATATCACTCAGGAGTATAGTTTGATTTTCTAGAATTCCATAAATCATCTGCGTAATAAATTTATAAGACGGTTTTGATAGATTTTTACAGATTCTATTTGAAAAAGTTAATATTTTTCTTTTTATTTGGTATGATAATTTGTTATAATTAATCATGAATAAAACATCTCCATCTGCTTTTGATTTTTGTTTTTTAGCAAATTCATTATATCAAAAGACTGGACTGTTTTATTCATTTTTTATGTGATTTTATAAATCTGTGGATAATTCTAAAACTCAAAGTTATCTTATCCACAGTTGTCATCTAGTCATTTCTAAAAAAATGGGGAAACTCTAA
>NZ_JBGFFE010000056.1:0-1220 GCF_041224415.1 Clostridium lapidicellarium
CACCATACGTTCCATCCTTTTACAGGAATTCATCCTGTCTCCTAAGGCAAAACGCACTTCTAAGAGGGCCCTATATACTAAACTTAAAGATATGCAAAAATCTACAAAGTCAAAAAAGAAGGCTAGTATTATTCAAAGCTCTATCCTTGATATAGAAGATGTCCACCCCAGGCGCCCAAGGTGTGCCTACTTTGGGGAAATGCTTCAGATGGATGCCTCCCTTCATCCCTGGTTTGGCGGAGAAAAAAGTCAGCTTCATATAGCTGTAGATGATGCCACAGGTGCTATTGTAGGTGCTTATTTCGATGCCCAAGAAACGCTAAACGGTTATTACCATGTACTTGAGCAAATACTGCAAACCTACGGTATTCCTTATATGTTTTACACCGATAGACGTACAGTTTTTGAGTATAAGCAGAAAAAATCCCCTTCTATCGAAGAGGACACTTTTACTCAATTCGGTTATGCCTGCAAGCAGTTAGGAATTGAGATTAAAACCAGCAGCATTCCACAAGCCAAGGGGCGTGTGGAAAGAATGTTCCAAACACTGCAATCACGACTTCCTATCGAATTGCGTCTAGCTGGTATAAGCTCACTTGACCGTGCAAATGAATTTTTAAATTCCTACATAAAAAAATTCAATGATCAGTTTGCCTTACCTGTTGATAATATCAAATCTGTATTCGAAACGCAACCCGATATTGAAAAAATTAATTTAATTCTTGGTGTACTTGCCAGTAGGAAAGTAGACAACGGTAGCTGTGTAAAATACAATAAAGGATATTATCTTCCGGTAGATGCCAATGGTCACCCGGTATATTATCATAAAGGTACCTGCGGTATGGTAATAAAGGCATTTAACAGTGATCTATATTTCTGTGTAGGCGAAAAAGTTCATGCACTTGAACTGCTTCCAGATCATGCTCTTTCATCAAAGAATTTTGATCTTGCAAAAACTTCAAAAGCTCCAAAGAAGCACTATATACCTCCGATGAGTCATCCATGGAAACGGGCTTCATTTGAACGTTATTGCAATAAGCAAGCTCATCGACAGAGAGAAAACATAGCTTAAAGAACTAAAAAACCCCTTATTTAAAAAGTTTTAAGTTGAGAGATGTGTTTGCCATACCTAAAAATAATGTTATAAGCACAACAAAGCACCAGCAATTACTGGTGCTAATAATTAAAACTTTTTGGGACATTTTCAAAATTAGTTGACA
>NZ_JBGFFE010000057.1:0-1208 GCF_041224415.1 Clostridium lapidicellarium
ATTACTCGACTATTTTAGTTACGACGCCGGAACCGACTGTTCTTCCGCCTTCCCTTATTGCAAACCTCAGTCCCTGGTGCATTGCCACAGGGGTTATGAGCTCCACATTCATATCTATGTGATCTCCTGGCATTACCATCTCTACTCCTTCAGGCAGTGCAATCGTTCCTGTCACATCTGTTGTCCTGAAATAAAACTGCGGCCTGTATCCATTGAAAAACGGAGTGTGCCTCCCGCCTTCCTCTTTCTTGAGTACATACACCTGGCCTACAAATTTCTTGTGGGGGTGTACTGTCCCTGGCTTCGCAAGCACCTGGCCTCTCTCTACTTCGTCCCTCTGTATCCCTCTTAGAAGAACTCCTATATTGTCTCCTGCTATTGCCTTGTCAAGTGTCTTCCTGAACATCTCCACTCCAGTGCACACCGTCTTCTTCTTCTCTTCACTCAAACCTATTATCTCAAGTTCGTCTCCTACCTTCAACACACCTGTCTCCACTCTCCCTGTAGCAACAGTACCTCTGCCGGTAATTGTGAAAACATCCTCTATTGGCATCAAAAATGGTTTGTCTGTCGGCCTGTCTGGTGTAGGTATATAGTTGTCTACCGCATCCATCAGTTCATGTATGCATTTCGTGGCTTTAGGATCGTCCGGGTGTTCCAGTGCATCTAAAGCACTTCCTACTATTATTGGTACCTTATCTCCTGGAAATCCGTATTCACTTAGAAGATCCCTTACTTCCATCTCTACAAGTTCCAATAACTCAGGATCATCTACCTGATCTGCTTTATTTAAAAATACTACTATATACTGAACTCCTACCCTGCTCGCTAGTAGTATATGTTCCCTAGTCTGTGGCATTGGACCGTCTGCCGCACTTACTACAAGTATGGCTCCGTCCATCTGCGCAGCCCCTGTTATCATGTTCTTTACGTAATCTGCATGGCCGGGACAGTCTACATGGGCATAATGCCTCTTGTCCGTCTCGTATTCTACGTGTGCTGTATTTATTGTTATTCCTCTCTCCTTCTCTTCAGGAGCCTTATCTATCTCATCATATTTAGTCGCAGATGCCTTACCCTCTTTTGATAAAACCATCGTTATCGCTGCTGTAAGTGTTGTCTTCCCGTGGTCTACATGCCCTATCGTCCCTATGTTTACGTGTGGTTTCGTCCTTTCATACTTCTCTTTTGACATTACTCTTCCTCCT
>NZ_JBGFFE010000058.1:0-896 GCF_041224415.1 Clostridium lapidicellarium
CTTTCCCTTTTGCCGGAGCTGATTTTAAAGTAAGAACCGGCAATTATAAATATTATACCTATGACCATATTCGTCTTTATGCTCTCTCCAAGTATTAGTATTGCAAAAATAGTGGCAAGCGCGGGTTTTATCAAAAATACCATGGACGCGGTTATTGCTGATGTCTCCCTTATAGCACCCATATAGCATATATAGCCGATTGCCTTTATGAAAATGCCCATGTACAGCAGTACCAGTATATTCTGCAGTGTTATCCCTGAAAAAATCGGCTTTCCGGATGCTATGAGAATAATTAAAAGTGCCAGCACCCCAAAACTGAAGCCGAAGAAATTGGAAACGTATCCTCCGTATATGGCAATTCTCTTTTTGCTGTATACCGTGTAAAAGGACCAGCTGACTGCAGAGCCAAGTGCAAAAAGCATACCTATGATGTCTCTGGGATTTCCGAGGCCGCTTATTATTTCCGAAGGATTGAGTATTATGACGGCACCGACCAGGGACACCAGCATGGATATGAGGGTACCCCTTGTGATCTTTTCCTTTAACATGAAATATGCAAAGGGTATCGAGAACACTGCATTCAAACAGTACAGAACTGCCGCAGTGGACGCCTTGGTATAGGTAACTGCAAACTGGAGCAGCACCATGGAAACGGTAACTGCCGATATGCCGCAGACTGCAAAATATCTCAGATCGTCGGCTCTTATTTTCAATTTTTTAGCTTTGATATCCTTGGCAGCCAGAGGGCACAGTATTATAGCTCCTATCAAGAAGGCGATGAACATGACCTGAAATGGATCCATGCTGCCCGACTGTGCCAGAATTCTTCCTGCAACTTCGGCCGTGCTGTATAAAATGGCAGTTAAAATAATAAATATATATCCCTTTTTCACTTT
>NZ_JBGFFE010000006.1:0-125332 GCF_041224415.1 Clostridium lapidicellarium
TCTTGCATCACGATACCCCAGGCAAAGTTGCACTATAAAACTATATCTGTTCACTTAAAGTTCACTCACTATTTTTTTAAAGTTTCTACCTCTGACTTCGAAGTTTGGAAACATATCAAAGCTAGCACAAGCCGGAGAAAGAGTAATAATATCTCCTTTGTCCGCCAATTGTCTTGCCCTTTCAACCGCCTCGCGTAAAGAATCAACCATTGTTATTGGTACCTCTACTCCTTTTTCATCTTTCAACTTGTCAAAAGCCCCTTTTATTTTATACTTTGTGTCTCCCATAAGTATCAAAGCTTTTATCTTCTTATACCCTTCTTCCGCCAAAACATCAAATGGTATCTTTTTATCATATCCACCTGCTATCAATATGACAGGTTTTTCAAAGGCCCTGAGTCCAGCTAACGTTCTTGTAGGGCTTGAAGCAATGGAATCATTGTAATATTTTACTCCGTCTACAGTTTTGACAAATTCACATCTATGTTCCACACCCTGAAAATCAAGAGCTACTTTTCTCATATCTTCAACATCTACGTAGTCTTCCACTGCACAAAAAGCCGCTAAAAAATTTTCGACATTATGCATGCCCCTGATTCTAACTTCCCCTATTTTGCATACCTCATCATCATCTATATATAAATTATTATTCTTCAAATATCCACCTTTATTCAAAATCCTTTTGCTGCTAAACTGCCTAACACTCCCTGGAGCTTCTGATACCATGGAATTCACTATATCATTCTCCCTATTTAATACGAGCAAGGAATTTTTATCCTGGTACCTAAATATATTTTTCTTTGCATTTATATACTCCTTCATATCCTTATGAATGTCCAGATGATTTGGGCTAATATTTGTGATAACTGCAATTTCAGGTGATACATCCATGGTCATCAACTGAAAACTTGAAAGTTCCAACACAACTTTATCCTCATTTTTCATTTTATCTATTTGTGGAAACAGAGGGGTACCTATATTGCCTCCAACCCATGTTTTATATCCATGATTTCTTAAAATATTATAGATAATAGTTGTAGTTGTAGTCTTGCCGTCGCTCCCGGTTACACCATACACCTCGGCAGGACAGTATTTAATAAATTCCTCCATCTCAGAGGTTATATATGCACCCTCCTGTTTAGCTTTTGCAAGATACGGATTATCTATTCTCATAGAAGGAGTTTTGAATATTACTTGAAAATCATTTAAATTATGAAGGTAATCTTCACCCAATACAAGTTTTACATTCTTTTTCCTGAATTCTTCTGCTATCTCCCCTAATTGACTTTCATTTTTCTTATCAAAAGCAGTGACTTTAGCACCCAAACTCAATAAAAAATCAATCAAAGGTCTGTTGCTCACACCTATACCTACTACAGCTGTCTTTTTATCCTTTATAAATCTTCTAAACTCTTCAAAGTTCTTTTTCATAAAATTACCTCCACATCAAGACTGTTACAACAATTTAATTTATATTTTGATTATATAATAACATAACATATTATAAAATAATATACCTTAATTTAAACAAGCCTAGAACAGTGTCATAGATTATAAAATGGCTATCATATCAGCAGTATCAACTGCTTAGAAGAAATTTGTCGATTATAGTCTAAATTGTGAGAAAATATTTAATTTAACAACTTTATTGTTGACTATTGAAAATTATCATATCACTATGTTATACTATGATTGTGCCGTAAGGAAACATTAATATAATTCCCCAAGTTTTAATTAAACATATAACATATCCCCATGATTAAACCCTAATTTGCCGAATAACTTTTGTTATTCGGTAAATTTTTTATTCAAATTTATCCACGGCTACCTGCCCCAATACTGCCGGCTTCTACAAGTGGCAGATAAGGGCAGCTGCGCCCCTGGATACGGTATACAATCAAAATTTTATTTTTTCCTCAATAAATCCCTTTAGCTCTTCTATCTTGACTCTAATTTGTTTCATTGTATCTCTATCTCTTATAGTAACCGTATTATCCTTTATAGTGTCAAAATCTATGGTTATACAATAGGGAGTCCCAATTTCATCTTCTCTTCTATATCTTTTACCTATACTTCCTGTTTCATCATAATCCACATTAAAATCTTTCTTTAGCATATTATAAACTTCAAGAGATTTTTCTGATAACTTTTTGCTGAGACAAAGTACTGCTGCTTTATATGGTGCTATTGCAGGGTGAAAATGTAATACTGTTCTTACATCTCCCCCTTCCAGCTCTTCTTCATCATAGGCATCAGTTAAAAAAGCAAGTACTGCCCTGTCTGCCCCTACGGAAGGTTCTATACAGTAAGGCACATATCTTTCTTTAGTTATAGGATCCATATAAGTCATGTCTTTTCCCGAATGATTCTGATGCTGTGTCAGATCATAGTCCGTTCTATCCGCTATTCCCCAAAGTTCTCCCCATCCAAAAGGAAATAAATATTCAATATCTGAAGTAGCACTGCTGTAATGGGAAAGCTCTTCCTTACCATGGTCTCTAAATCTTATATTTTCCTCTTTTATACCAAGATTCAGTAAAAATTTCCAGCAATAATCCTTCCAATAACGGTGCCATTTTAAATCACTTCCAGGTTTACAGAAAAATTCAAGTTCCATCTGTTCAAATTCTCTAGTTCTAAAAATAAAATTACCCGGAGTTATTTCATTCCTAAAAGCTTTGCCTATCTGGGCTATACCAAAGGGAATTTTTTTTCTGGATGTTCTCTGAACATTTCTGAAATTTACGAATATGCCCTGGGCCGTCTCGGGTCTCAAATATATTTCCGATTTTGAGCCTTCCGTAACTCCCTGAAATGTTTTAAACATAAGATTAAATTGCCTTATATCAGTAAAATTCTTTTTCCCGCAATTAGGACAAACCACATCATTGTCTTCTATATATTTTTCCAGTTTTTCATTGCTCCATCCATCTGCACTGGCTTTTTCTACTCCCTTTGAAGTCATATCCTGTTCTACCAATTTATCTGCTCTAAATCTAGATTTACATTCTTTACAATCCATAAGAGGATCAGTAAAATTTCCCACATGTCCTGAAGCTACCCAAACTTCACTGTTCATAAGTATTGCACAATCTAAACCCACATTGTGTTCATCCTCATAGACAAATTTTTCCCACCATGCCTTTTTCACATTATTTTTGAGCTCAACTCCAATAGGGCCGTAATCCCAAGTATTTGCAAGTCCTCCATATATATCTGATCCAGGATAAACAAATCCTCTATTCTTAGCCAAAGCCACTATTTTATCCATAGTCTTTTCAAAAGCCATACTACAATTTCTCCTTTCCAAATTAAATTATTGTAATACAAATATATTTTAAGGTATAAAAAAAGAGCTCTTTACAAAGGGACGAATTAATTCCGCGGTTCCACCCTATTTAGCACAAGCTCATCTTTCACATCTCCAGCTCAAAAGCTCCCATGGTAAAAATTTCGTTGTTTGCACCTGCCACAACTTCTCTTTAGAAATTCACAATACCATTTTTCTTCATCATAGCTATCCTATTAAATTTTAAGTTACCCACATCTGCATATACATAGTAGGATTTATAAACACCAATCTGGTTAAAATTAAACAAAATGGCTCCGTGGAGAGGGCTCGAACCTCCAACCCTTCGGTTAACAGCCGAATGCTCAACCATTGAGCTACCACGGAACAATTTACATATATCATTATATCATGTAATTTCAAAAATGCAATAGGAGGATTTTCAGCTAATCCTCCTAAAATATAAATCTATTTATCACTGCTGATTTGGCTTCATAGTCGGGAAAAGTATCACATCTCTTATAGAATAGGAATCTGTCAGAATCATTATAAGTCTATCTATTCCCACTCCCAGTCCTCCAGTTGGAGGCATTCCTATTTCAAGTGCATTTATAAAATCCTCGTCCATCATATATGCTTCATCATCGCCCAATTCTCTTTCCTTTAATTGCTGCAAAAATCTCTCTTTCTGCACTATAGGATCATTCAGTTCTGAATAAGCGTTGCAGATCTCCCTTCCAAATACAAAGCCCTCAAACCTTTCAGTAAATTTATCATTTCCCCTCTTTTTTTTAGTCAAAGGAGATATTTCCACTGGATAATCCATGACAAAGGTAGGTTGAATAAATTTTTCCTCACAAAATTCTTCAAACAGGGCATTCAATATGTCTCCCTTTGTACAATTTTTTAATTCTTTTTTTAACTTAATATCCTTATCGCTGGCAATTTTCCTAGCTTCATCATCATCTTTTATTTCACTAAAATCTATTTTTGCAAACTTTTTAACTGCATCTACCATAGTAATTCTATTCCAAGGCGGCTTAAAATCTATTTCAGTACCCTGATACATAACCTTGGTACTTCCCAGTACCTTTTCACAAATATAAGCTACCATATTTTCAGTCAGCGACATCATATCATTGTAGTCCACAAAAGCCTCATATAATTCCATAGATGTATATTCCGGATTATGCCTTATATCCATGCCTTCGTTTCTAAAACATTTCCCTATTTCATATACTTTTTCAAACCCTCCAACTATCAATCTCTTTAAATATAGTTCAGTTGCAATTCTCAAATACATATCTATATCCAATGTATTGTGATGAGTTATAAAAGGCTTTGCAGCCGCTCCTCCAGCTATAGATGAAAGTATAGGGGTCTCAACTTCTATAAAATTTCTGTCATCCAAGAATTGCCTCATGGCCTTTATTATAGCTGTTCTCTTCAGGAAAGTGTCCCTAACTCCCTGATTTATTATCAAATCCACATATCTCTCTCTATATTTCAGATCCGGATCTTTCAGTCCATGCCATTTTTCTGGAAGAGGCTTAAGAGATTTAGATATAAGTTGAAAATTTATAATACGAATTGTTATTTCCTCAGTTCTGGTTTTAAATACCCTGCCTGTTATAGATAAGATATCTCCTATATCATAAGATTTATATTCTTTAAGTTTATCTTCTCCTACATCATCTATTTTTATATATAACTGAATTTTTCCATATCTGTCATATAAATCTGAAAACCCAGCTTTGCCGTGAACTCTCTTTGACATCAGCCTTCCCGCCACAGTTACACTTTTTCCTTCCAGAGTTTCATAGTTATCCCTTACATCTTTTGAAGTATGAGTCCTTTCCACTTTATAAACTTCAAAGGGATCCTTCCCCTGTTTTCTTAAGGATTCTAATTTTTCCAGCCTTTCCTTCATCAATTTGTTGGCATTTTTTTCCATATTATGTATATCTTTTTCCTCATTTGTCATGAATAATACCCTCCAATTATCTTCTCACGCTCAGTATTTTATATTTACTGATACCATCCGGTATTTGTATTTCAAGTATATCGCCTACTTTTTTACCAACTAATCCTTTACCTACGGGTGATTCATTCGATATTTTATTATTAGCAGGATCGGCTTCGGCAGATCCTACAATCAAATATTCAACTTCTTCATCAAATTCATAATCTTTTACCCTTACAATAGAACCTATACTGACTACATCCGGTGGTACTTCATCCTCATCTATTATAGTAGCATTTTTTAGCATATTTTCAAGTTGAACTATTCTTCCCTCTACAAATGCTTGTTCATTTTTAGCACTATCATATTCTGAATTTTCACTCAAATCCCCAAATGAAAGAGCTGTTTTAATTTTCTCAGTGATCTCCCTTCTCTTAACCGTCTTTAAATTCTCTAGTTCCTGCTCAAGTTTAATCACTCCCTCATAGGTCATTACATATTTTTTTGGCATGCTCATTCCGTTCTCCCCTTTAATAATTTATATAAAATTCTAACATATCCCAAATATTATTATCCATCCCAATTATCATTTAGGTAATTATAAAACAGCAGTATTGTCTTGTCAATAAATAAATTATACCTGTCTTTACAAAGTCAACTCATCTCTATCAAACTTTATTTTATTTAAAAATATGCCATTGGAACACAGTGCCTTCTCCACATTTTTTTCACCCAGTTGACAGAGTATAGACCCTAGGAGTTCAAAGGGCATATTATCATATTCAAAATCCCAGGGTATCTTATATTCAATATCATTAACCATAATATCACTTTTAAGGCAGGGTCTATAACTGTTGTCTAAGTACCATATATATGCTTTATTTCCTACATTGATTTTCTCAGAAGTTATAATAAAATCCGCATTTCCAAAAGAAAAATCTAAATCTGAAGTAACTATGGGCGTTACTCCATAATTTGCTGTAATGTACTGTCTTATTTTATTTATTTTTACAATATTTTTAGAAAGTAGAACTATGAATTTAGCCTCTTTAGCTAAAAAACATATAGTGTCAAACAAAATAGGTTCTGAAGCATCATAAACAACCATACAGCTGTGCCTTATACTTTTCTTTCTATTTCTAAGTATTATCTTTGAACTCATCACAATACTAAAAGCCATCAATTCTCTTTGAAATCTATTGTAAAGATTATAATCCAAATATCTATAAATTTTAGGCGCCAGCTGTATATCTTCTATTTTAGATATTTTCTGAGCTCTCAAAATATTATTTCTATAAGAATCGGCATTGATATTAAGTGGAAATTTTACAACTTCAATTTTAATTCCAAGCTCTTTTATGAAAAGTTTTTTCTTAATTCTTATTTTGAATCTATCTTTTATTTTTCCCAAAAAGCTATTGTCATTATAAAACATCATTTTATCAGATTTGGCATATAAAATGGATTTCAAACTTACCGCCTTTTTCTGAATTACTTATGATAATATTCTATTCTGCTGCCAAATCAAAAATTACAGCAGGCATTTATATTCATCCAAAATTTCAAATACTCTTTCACTACATTTTTCATAATTTATTTTATCTTTTATTTCCTTGCTGTTTTTCAACCCTTTTATATACCAAGCTACATGCTTCCTCATTTCCTTCACTGCTCTCTCTTCACCATTGAAATGGATTGATTTTTTATAGTGTCTTATACACATATTCACTTTATCTACAGGTGTAGGATATTCTACAGGACAGTTATTCTCATACTGAAATATCTGTTTAAATATCCACGGGTTTCCCATAGATCCTCTTCCGATCATTATCCCATCGCACTGCGTTTTGCTAAAAATTTCAACTGCATCTTCCACTGTAAATATATCCCCGTTACCTATAACTGGAATCTTAACTGCCTTCTTTACCCTTTCTATTATGTCCCAATTAGCCTTTCCGCTATACATCTGAACACTAGTTCTGCCATGGACAGTTATTCCGTCTGCTCCAGACTGTTCCATAAGTTTTGCAAAATCTACCGCGTTTACATTATTACTGTCAAATCCGATTCTCATTTTCACGGTAACAGGTTTTAAGGAAGCTTTTTTCACTTCCCTTACTATTTGTGACGCAAGTACTGGGTTTTTCATGAGGGCAGATCCGTCTCCATTTTTTACAATCTTAGGAGCCGGGCATCCCATATTTATATCAACAAGGAGAACTTTTTTATTGTTGTTAAAAAAATCACATGCTTTAGCCATTATAAGAGGATCACTGCCAAATATCTGAACTCCTACAGCCTTCTCTCTTGGAGAAGTCAAAAGCATATCCTGAGTTTTTTTACTTCCGTAGAACAAGGCTTTGGCACTTATCATTTCTGTATAGGCAAATCCACACTTCATCTCACTGCACAACTCTCTGAATGCCCTATCCGTAACGCCTGCCATTGGAGCCAAAAATACATTATTTCTAAATTCCAATCCTCCTATTTTCATCAGGACACCGGCTTCTTATTCTTATCATAAATTACTCTAAGACCTGTCAATGTAAGTATGGAATCAATTATATCTATAGATCCAGAACCTTCCTTTATAAGTTTGGCAAGACCACCAGTAGCTATTACAAATGGCTCTTCTTCCCCTAAATCCATCATTTCTTTTTTCATTCTTTTTACTATGTAATCCACTTGACCAATATATCCATAGACCAAACCTGCCTGTATACTGGATACAGTGTTTTTACATATAACTCCAGGCGGTTTTACAATTTCCACTCTTGGAAGTTTAGCTGCCTTTTCGAATAAAGCATCAGAAGATATTTTTATACCTGGACATATAGTTCCTCCCAGGTAATCCCCTCTAGCTGTAACCGCACAAAATGTCGTAGCTGTTCCAAAATCTATGATAATTACAGATCTTTTGTATATCTCATGAGCAGCAACTGCATTTACTATTCTATCTGCCCCCACTTCTCTTGGATTATCATATCTTATATTTATTCCAGTTTTTACTCCCGGACCAACTATAATAGGAATAACTTGAAAATATTTTATTACCATATGTTCTAATGAATACATTATATTGGGAACTACAGAAGATATAATAGAGCCTTTTATATCAGAAGGATTCAATTTGCTTTGTAAGAATAACTCCATTACCTGAATTCCATATTCATCAGCCGTCCTTTTATCATCTGTGGATAATCTCCATACTGAAATGAGATCGTCGGCATCATATATTCCCAATACAATATTAGTGTTACCCACATCCAAAACTAAAATCACTCGAAAACACCATCTTTCTAAATAAAATTAGTAGATCATTTTATTCATAATATACATAATTCTAGAGCAGCTTTAAAAACTGCTCTAGAATTACATCAATGCTTACCTAAAATTATAACTTAATTGTATCAATAAAATCATATTTGTCAAGATCAAACAGCATAAGGCATTTTATTGTACTTTTTTCATAAAATTCTCGCTGTTTACTATATATCTAACATGGGATCCCTCTCCAATCTTACCCTTGTCGTCCCAAGTCTCAACTTTAAAAGCTAACTTTTTTCTATCAATTTTTTGAAGAACTGCCTCACATTTTACCTTTGCACCTACTGGCGACGGTTTAAGGTGCTTTATGTTTATTTCTATTCCCACTGTAGTGTATCCTGAAGGCAAATGAAGATCCACACAGCTTTTACACGTATTTTCAATCAGGGCTATCATAGCTGGTGTAGCAAATACATTCAAATCGCCAGAACCCATTTTTTTTGCTGTATCGTTTTCGGTTACCTGTATTTTCTTAGTAGAGGTAACACCCTCTTTTAGATTAAATTCCACTATAATCATCCCATTTCATATAAAATATACAAATTTATTATATCACTGTTGTTCAAGTTTTAAAATACATCATTTTCAACTTGTAGCCAAAGAAAAGGACTATTACATAAATTTGTGTAGTAGCCCTTTCATATCACTAAATCAAGCCTGAGCAAAAACTTCTTCAAACTCATCAGCTTCAAGTTTCTCTTTTTCCAGAAGCTTCTCAGCCACAGCCCTCAGTCTATTCATATTTTGCGAAAGAAGCTTCTCAGCCTTATTATAACCTTCATCTATCAGTTTTCTTATTTCCTTATCTATCTCGAAAGCCACTTCTTCGCTATAATTTTTTCCCTTTCCTAAATCTCTTCCTAAAAACACTTCATCATGGCCTGAGCCAAAAGCAATAGGTCCAAGATCACTCATTCCATAATCCATTACCATTTTCCTAGCTATAGTCGTAGCCCTTTCAATGTCATTTTTAGCCCCAGTACTTATATCACCAATTACTAGCTTTTCAGCAACTCTTCCCCCCAGAAGGCCTATAATCTCATCTTCTAGTTTTGATTTTGACATATAGACACTGTCTTTTTCGGGAAGATGCATGGTATATCCACCAGCCATTCCTCTGGGTACTATACTTATTTGATGAACTGGATCCGAATTAGGTAAAAGCTTCATGACCACTGCATGACCTGCTTCATGATATGCAGTAAGTCTCCTGTCTTCTTCATCAATAACCCTACTTTTTTTCTCAGGTCCCGCTATTACTCTGGTCACTGCTTCTTCCAGATCATCCATCCCAATTATAGTCTTATTTTTTCTGACCGCTAAAAGGGCGGACTCATTCATGAGGTTTTCCAAATCAGCACCAGTAAACCCCGGTGTACGCTTTGCCAGGACATCCAATTTCACTTCATCGGACAAATGCTTGTTTCTGGAATGGACCTTCAATATTGCTTCTCTTCCCTTTACATCCGGTGCACCTACCAGTATTCGCCTATCAAATCTACCCGGTCTCAAAAGAGCAGGATCCAATATGTCAGGTCTATTTGTAGCGGCTATCATTATTATACCCTCATTAGCTCCAAATCCATCCATTTCAACAAGAAGCTGATTTAGGGTTTGCTCTCTTTCATCATGTCCGCCGCCAAGTCCAGCTCCCCTCTGTCTGCCAACTGCATCTATTTCGTCTATAAATACTATACAAGGTGAATTCTTCTTTGCCTGCTCAAACAAATCTCTTACTCGTGAAGCACCTACACCTACAAACATCTCTACAAAATCAGAACCAGATATACTGAAAAACGGTACTCCTGCCTCCCCAGATATAGCCTTAGCCAACAATGTTTTTCCTGTTCCTGGAGGGCCTACCAGCAGTACTCCTTTAGGTATTCTAGCTCCCATTTCTATATATTTCTTAGGCTGCTTAAGAAAATCCACTATCTCTGCCAATTCTTCTTTTTCTTCATCTGCTCCTGCCACATCTGCAAAAGTTACCTTCTGTTTGTCCGGCGATGCCATCTTAGCCCTGCTTTTCCCAAAATTCATAACACTCCGGTTCCCTCCACCTCCTTGCGATTGCTGCATGAACATGAACCAAAATGCTACAAGCATAAGTATCACAAGAACTGTAGGCAAATATTGAACCCACATGGGCATCGTAGATGGTTTAACATACATCTCCTGAACTTCACCGTCTCTAGGATGCTGTCCTATAAACTGGAACAATCTTTCAGATGGAACTACAGTCTCATAAGGTGTTCCATTTTTTAAGCTGCCCTGAACTGTCATTTTATCTTCTCTAAGCTGAAAACTTTTTATATCGTTGTTCAACCAATCTTTTTGAAAATCATTAAAAGTAATAGATACTGAATTATTATCGGTTCTCAATAACAATAATGCAGCAAGAATTACCAATATAAAAACTATAACCCAGGCCGTTGCGCTTGAAAATTTTTTCATTAAAGGCCCCCCTCTCTTTCCAGTTTAATACCGTAAAATTGTATCATAAGTAATATCTCTTTACAATAATTTTTAATTCTATCTATTTATAAACTTCCTCCTTTAATATACCAATATATGGAAAATTTCTATATTTTTCTGCATAGTCTAATCCATATCCCACTAAAAAGTAATCGGGGACTTCAAATCCTATATATTTGGCTTTGACATTGACTTTTCTTCTTACAGCCTTATTTAAGAGAGAAGCTATTTCTATACTTTTAGCCTTTCTACCCTTTAAATAATCAATTAAATATGATAAAGTCGTACCTGAATCTATGATGTCTTCAACTATCAACACATATTTATTTTCTATTTCATAATCCAAATCCTTTAAAATCCTAACAACACCTGAACTTTCAGTAGAACTTCCATAGCTAGAAACTGCCATAAAATCCATGGTGCATGGAATGGTTATTTCTCGCAGTAAGTCTGCCATAAACGGAACTGAACCTTTCAATATACCTACTAGCATTAGATCTTTGCCATCATAATCTCTGCTCACTTTTTTCCCTATTTCCCTGACTTTTTGTCTTATTGTCTTTTCATCAAGTAAAACCTCTTTGATATCATCACTTATATTGCTCATAATATTATAGTTCCCCACTTTCAAATTCTATAGCTAAAATAATTTTACTATTTCTATCGACTTTAAAAAGTTCACTTATTCTATAACCAACTACCCATCCAACTTTATCCCCGAAACATATCAGTGGGACATTATCTCTTTCTTCCCTAGGTATTTTTAAATCTATAAAAAGGTTTTTTAGTTTTTTATTTCCTGTCATCCCAAGTGGTATTATTCTATCCCCCTTTTTTCTATTCCTCAATATTATATCTCCCTGTATCTTATCATAGTCAAAATACTGAATAAATTTATTTTGGCCACTGTGTAAATAACTCCTTTTATTAGTTAAATTCAAATAAATCTTTGAGTTAACATCTGAAATACAATTACATCCAATTTTCAATTTATATTGTTTGAGACAGGACATACTTGTTTTTATACTGTTTTTCCTTATTATCATATTTCCATAGCTGTTAACTGCCAAAATATTATTGGGAAGCATTAGTTCCTTACCTGTATGATGTTTTTGAATTTTAATTACATTAAAAATATGAATTCTTTCAAAATCCTTTAAACTCCCAGCTACACTTCTTAATGAAAACCTAATTATCCTTGTCAATATAGCCTTTTGTTCTAAAAATGCCTCCTTAGATATTATAACCTTTTCGGGCTTTATATCACAATATTTTTTGAATTTTTCCCTTGAAATATATTCTAGATAATCATTATCAATCTTTATCGTATCCGAAAATCTATTTAATACCTCAATTATATTTTCATTAAAATTTTTACGTATATAGGGTATAAGTTCTAATCTTATTTTATTTCTGGAAAACACATTTTGAAAATTAGTCTTATCAATCCTAGGTTGGAGGCCATTTTTATCACAATATCTTTCAATTTCAGCTCTTGTAGTATGTATCAACGGCCTTACAAACACATCATCTCTTACAGGTCTTATTCCAGTAAGTCCATCCAGTCCAGTTCCTCTTATAACCCTCATTAAAATAGTTTCCGCCTGATCATTGGCATTATGGGCTATAGCTATTTTCTGGGCTCCAAGTTCGCTTTTAAGTTTTTTAAAAAACTTATATCTTTCTTCTCTTCCCGCACTTTCACAAGATATGTTCTTTTCTCTGGCCACATTATTTATATCTATTTTTAAGCTTCTAAAACCAATTCCCAAATTTCTACAAAAATTTCTTACATATGATTCATCTTCATCAGCTTCACTGCCTCTAAGACAATGATTTACATGAGCTGCAACCAGTGCTATATTTAATTTTTTGTGCAAGACATACAATATATGTAAAAGGCATATAGAATCTGGTCCCCCCGATACAGCTACTATCACTTTATCATTTTCATCAAACATTTTATTTTCCTTTATAGTCTTCAACACAGATTCTATCAAGACAAGCACTTCCTACATCTAAAAATCTAAATTATATAATATATTATTATATTATACCATAAATAAAATATCTTTTGTCTTTAAATAATTATACTACTTATTTAGGCTGTTGATTCACCATAGATCATCAACAGCCCAATTTCCTATTATTAGATTAGGAATTTTATTATGTTTTTTATCAATAAAGGCTATATACTTTCTCGACTACTACTGTCATGTCATCCTTCACTTTTCCCCCGGATATTTCTTTAGCTTTGTCAATTATAACCTGGCACATTTCCTTCGGATCCGTACAATCCAATTTTCTTAAGAATTCCACCATCCATTGAAAGTTGCCCGTAGAACCGCTATCGCAGTCAAGCACTCCATCACTTACCATAACTATAAAATCTCCGTTTATTATTCTTTTATCGGTTATGTCTATATCTGGTTTATCCAATATCCCAATGGGAAGAGTCTTGGATCTTATAACTATAATATCATCTCCTCTTTTTATAAAACTAGCTGCTGCACCCATTTTTATGAAATTTATTTCTCCCTCATACAGATCTATGCTGCTCAAGTCCAGAGTGGAAAACTTCTCGTCTTCATTAAATTTAATTCCCATGATAGAATTTATGGTATTGATTGCCGTCATCTTTTTAAATCCCGAACCGGTAAATTTTTTTATAAGCTCAACAGTAGCACTGCTTTCTTGATCTGCCTGGGGTCCAGATCCCATTCCATCACTTATTATTGTCATATATGTCCCATCTGACAATTCACCAAAGCTATAGTTGTCCCCATTATATTTTTCTCCATCCTTACAATTTCCGCTTACGCAGGCAGATATGTGATATTTGGGCATTTCTTTAAAAATTATACTGCAGGTACCTACAGAATAATCTATATTGCACTCACTGTTGCTCACACACATCAATTTACCTGAAACATTATTTATAAGCGGCAATACATCTTTCACACACTGCTGCTTTCCACCACAAGCTTCCATAGAGAGATTTACAATCAAGTGGTCCCTTTCGTCATTAAAACAAAATACATCCATGTAATGGATATTTCCCTTGTTTAAAATTCTGCGAATATCATTTTCAACTTTAGAATTAAACTTTATATTAGAATGAAAATCCTCCGCTATTTCTGACACTGTATCACCCATATTTTTTATTTGGGAGGCCAGAAGTTCCCTGCATTCCCCCAATCTTACCCTCCACATTTCATCTATAATGTAATTATTTACAATTTCCTCAGTATTTTTCATTAAAAAAGTCCTCTGAATGCATTTTCTCTGAATTTCTTCCGGTATATATTTTTTATTTTCCTGAAAGTTCTGTATCAATTCTGCAAATGCATTATAGGTATAAAAAGTCTCTCTTCTCCAGCACATGGACTTCATGTCACAGCTTGTACAAACTCTATCGGCTAAGTTTTCTATAAGAGCGCTGCTTTTATTTTTCATCGCCAATTTATCGTTTTCAGCCAATTTAGCTAAAACAGATGACATATTACCAAGTACACTGGAAAAATTATTTAATTTCTTGGTAAAAATAGCTTTGATCTTATCTGCATAATTTTCTTTTAAATGCCTTTGCTTTTCCTGGCAATCCAGTTCCAATTCCAATTTTTTATATATTTTTTTAGGTATGGATAGAAATACAATACAACTTATGATTACTTCTACAATTTTAAACTCGGCACCTATATTAGAATACATTTTTAATACAGCAAAAGTAACAATATAAGCTGAAGCGCTAAACAATTTACCCGTCTCCCTAAATACACCCGATATTAGGCCGCATAATCCATAAACTGCAATATAAATTATAACATTATTGGAAGTAACTCCTATAATAGCTCCCATTGCCACTCCTGCCGCAGCACCTGAAGTGCTTCCCTTTACATAACCTAATATGAGGATAAAACTTAAAGCTATTGTATTCCTAAGAGATATTCCGCCTATACTGCTTCCCCAAGTTCCGGCTATAATCAAAGATATGGTTATAGCCATACTAATTATTTCTTCGCTGCTGTACAGATGTCGAGTTTTTGATTTTTTAAAACATATTATAGAGTAATTGATAATATAATATAATGAGAAAACACACGTAACTTCAAAAACAGAATTAAGAGCAGCTACTCCAGCAGTTAACTTAACTACAAGAAACTTATAAAAAAGAAATTCTAAAAATGTAGCTGAAAACAGAAAAACAAGTTTTTTGTTTCTATCAACGCCCTTTAGAATATAATTTAAAAAGGCTAATGTAACAATTATCGTGCAATACATTGGTAAATATTTTACATTTCCATATATAGATATGTACCCGAGAAACGTGCCGGTGGCAGCCATCAGTGAAGGCACCTGTTTTTCACATACCGCTATGGATATGAAAAATGCTATCCCAAAAGGTGCCATAAGATTTACCATCATAACCCTTCCCACCAAGAAACCTGCTAAAAAGTAAAATGCCAATTCAATAATGGAATCCAAATTTTTAAATTTGCTTTTTTTCCTTTCACAACCTATCTTTTTTGTCCGTTGATAAGGAAAAACCTCCGCTCTATATTGCAAAAATATCACCTCACTATATAAAATCACTTTCTTTATTATAGCAGTCTCTTATGGAAATAAATGTCAGAAGGTGAGGTGTATTCATATTTTTTTTAAGACATTAATTTCTATGTTTTTTTTATAATCTTTATTTTAGACAATTACGTTAAAAAAATTCTATTTCACACTTTTTATCCACATATAATATTCAATATTTATCCACAGTGTTCATAATTTTACCTGCAGGCTAAAATACACAAAGTTCTATGTAGAACTCTGTGTACAAATCATAAGGGACCTGCTAAATTTAGCAAGTCCCCGGTTTTGGTAGCGGAAATAGGATTTGAACCTATGACACTTCGGGTATGAACCGAATGCTCTCGCCAACTGAGCTATTCCGCCATATTATATAATTTTGGTTGCGGGGAAAGGATTTGAACCTCCGACCTTCGGGTTATGAGCCCGACGAGCTACCAGCTGCTCCACCCCGCGACACTATGTACCACTTCTGCTTAACTTATAATAACTAACCGTATACTTCATTTAATTTGGTTGCGGGGAAAGGATTTGAACCTCTGACCTTCGGGTTATGAGCCCGACGAGCTACCAGCTGCTCCACCCCGCGACACTATGTACCACTTCTGCTTAACTTATAATAACTAACCGTATACTTCATTTAATTTGGTTGCGGGGAAAGGATTTGAACCTCTGACCTTCGGGTTATGAGCCCGACGAGCTACCAGCTGCTCCACCCCGCGACACTATGTACCACTTCTGCTTAACTTATAATAACTAACCGTATACTTCATTTAATTTGGTTGCGGGGAAAGGATTTGAACCTCTGACCTTCGGGTTATGAGCCCGACGAGCTACCAGCTGCTCCACCCCGCGACAATACACTGGTGCTGAAGACCGGAATCGAACCGGTACGGGTTTTAAAGCCCGCAGGATTTTAAGTCCTGTGCGTCTGCCTGTTCCGCCACTCCAGCAGTAATTAATGACCTATCGATTGACAACATAAGTTATTATATATGATAAATAGAATATTGTCAACAATTTTTAAAGCCTAACTTTTTTATTAAATAAAGGAGATCTTTTACAGACCTCCTTATATTATATGATCAATAATTAGACGATCTCTTATAACCTTTTCCCTTCGAATCCTGGTGCTTCTTTATATCTTGAAATCTCTCCTCACTATCCTTTAAAAACTTAGACAATCTATCTTCAAAAGTACCTTGATTCTGCTTGTTGCTTTCCTTTTGCCAATCTATTTCTAATGGTCTCAAGCTTTTCTTATTGTGTGACGCCTGTTTTATTGATAAACTCATTTTGCCATTGTCATCAATAGAAATTATCTTGACTTTCACTTTATCCTTTTCCTTTAAATAGTCCCTTATATTTTTAACATAATTATCTGATACTTCAGATATATGGACTAAACCAGTTTTACCCTCAACTTCTACAAAGGCTCCAAAGCTAGTAATATTAACTACTGTTCCCTCTAGTATGTTTCCTGCCTTCAAGGTCATATTAAAAAGACTCCTCCTTAAAAATAATACTTATATATATTAACATTTTATTCTTCTGACTTTACTCAATCAAAGTAGGATTTCCTGGATTTTCCCCTGAAAATTCTTCCTGCTACACAATTACTTATCCTCCATCATACTGCAGATACAATTTACAATCAATCATCATTTATTTACATTTATTACAGGAGTTTCACCTTCTTTAATAAGACCTAGTTTTTCTCTAGCCAATTTCTCTATATATACGTCAGATGCAGACATTTTAACTTCATCCTGTAATTTTTGATTTCTAACCTTTAATTTTTGCTCTTCAGATTTCGTTTCAGATATTTGTTTTTTTATATTCTGCATGGTAATTTGCTGACTTACAAATATATAACCTATGTATAAAACCAACAATAAAAGGAATATATTTTTCCATTTGATTTTTATTTTCAATAACAATCACCAGTTTCTTTAATTAAAAACTTTTCTTCAAAATCATTCTAAATAGTATTATAATTATATTGTAATTTGATTTTTAATTTTCTTCAAGTTAATTCTTATAATTTTTTTTTATTTTTTTTCTTAACAATATAATCGGCATATTGGAAAAAATATATAAGTACATTTAAAATCACTCTAAATACCCTCCCAATTATTTTAAATAATTTTCTATAAAAGCTAATAAGTACAGGACTAAAAATCTTTAAATATAAATATATCCCAACTATCAGCAAAATGTAAACATACATTCTCAGATAAGCATAATTGGTATACATTAAAAATATAAATACAACTATAGCCGTAAACAGCCAAAATAAAGTATCTTCTATAAACACTATTATTTTATTTAAACCGGTCAATCCCCTTATCAATCTATAAAAATCAAATAACACTCCTGTTATTATTCCTGCCATAATACTGCACAATATAATTCTGAGCTGATCACTTATTGATATAATCATAATAGCCCTTTCCAGTTAAAAACTACTTAAACATTTTTGACAACAAATGATGCTTTTTTTTCTTAGGCTCATTGTTTATATAAATGCAGGAGTTTATAGTACCTATTATACTAACATCACCATTTTGTACATCTAATTTATTCATCTTTAAATTCTTACCCTTGATATTGAGAATTCCAAGATTAGTATTTAAAGATATCTGATCTTCATTAAAACTTATAACTTCAATAATACCGGTCAGTATTAATTTTTTTCTATTTTCAAGACTCAGCAGGCTTTTTTTGTCTTCCAGCTTTATTTCTTTTTTCTCCATAAAACATCCCCTCCACCTATAATAAATATATGTGATGGGAATAATTTATATTACTTTCTATTTTACATCTTTTGTATCCGTAATTATCTCATACATTTTCTGGGCATCTTCTTTTTTGGTATGATTTTTAATATCTAAAATTTTTGCTTTAAGAGAACTATTGGCATATTTAATCTGTATTATATCTCCGCCTTTAACCTCGGTACTCGGTTTTGCTGTTTTACCATTTATGATAACCCTTCCGCCCTCACATGCTTCCTTCGCTGCAGTTCTTCTCTTTATTATTCTGGACACCTTAAGATATTTATCTAATCTCATGTAAATTCTCCTTCTTAAAACAGAAAACCCAGATTTTCATCCAGGTTTACTGAAAAAATATGTTTATTTATTTACTCTATCCTTAAATTCTTTACCAGCTTTAAATACAGGAACCGTTGATTCTGGTATATTTATTTCTTCTTTGGTTCTAGGATTTCTTCCAATTCTAGCAGCTCTTTTCCTCACTTCAAATGTTCCAAATCCAACTAATTGAACCTTTTCTCCTTTTTCAAGTGTTTCTTCCACACTTTCTATAAATCCCTTTAAAGCTGCCTCTGCATCTTTTTTAGTTAACTTTGACTTTTCTGCTATACCAGTAATTAATTCTGATTTATTCACCTTTTTTACCTCCTCTTATTTTCATAGACATATGTGCAAGACTATGCAAATATCTTTATAAATTTAATCTCAATTAAATTTAATCAAGATCTTATAGAAAGCAATAAATACTCATATATTGTACAAAAACATTCAGCTATTGATTATGTTATGTATATTGCATTTTAAATTATTTATCACTTACTATATTTAATTATAGTACATATTAGCCATATTCTGCACTAATTTATAAACTCCTTCTTTTTGCATATAAAAACTAAAATTTATTTGCTTTTAGATTTTTCCCAAAGTCTATTCATTTCATCCAATGTCATATCCTTCATATCTAAACCTCGGTCAATAGCATTTTTTTCTATATATGCAAAACGCTTTATAAATTTCTCTATACTATAATTTAATGCAAACTCAGGGTCAATGTCAAGGAATCTAGCAACATTTACGCATGCAAATATTAAATCCCCCATTTCTTCTACTATTTTTACCTTTTCTTCACTTTTATATACATTTTTTACTTCATAATACTCTTCTAAAACTTTATCCAGAGCGCCTTCAACTTTCTCCCAGTTAAACCCCACATCTGAAGCTTTTTTCTGAACTTTTACCGCTCTCATAAGAGCCGGCAAAGCTTTGGCCACATGCCTAAGTTCATCTGTGTATGTACTCAAACCCTGCTCCTTCTTTTTTATTACATTCCACTCCGCAAGTACCTGCTCCTTATTGTCCAAG
Source organism: Clostridium lapidicellarium (assembly GCF_041224415.1). Classification (NCBI taxonomy): domain Bacteria; kingdom Bacillati; phylum Bacillota; class Clostridia; order Eubacteriales; family Clostridiaceae; genus Clostridium; species Clostridium lapidicellarium. Next base: position 19,775 of record NZ_JBGFFE010000006.1, read on the forward strand.
CTTTTACAGCCAAATACATGTGGATGCCTGTTTATCATTTTGCGGCACACACCATCGATAACGTCGCCTATATCAAAAAATCCCTCCTCCTCTCCTATCTGACAATGAAACACTACTTGAAATAACACATCACCAAGCTCTTCTACCAAGTTTTCATAGTCTTCCTTGTTTACAGCTTCCATCACTTCATAGCTTTCTTCTACAAGATATTTTTTCAGGCTGTCGTGGCTTTGTTCTCTATCCCATGGACACCCTGTACTGCTTCTCAATTTCTTCATTATATTTAGTAAATCCCTTAAATCATATTTAGTTTCAATATGCCCGGGAACATAAATTGATGTCAGGTGATCTATATCATTCTGTCTATCTAATTCATACAATTTTATCTTTCTTATAGATTCACTGTCCCTAATTCCTGCAGATCTTATAAAATATATTTCGGCATTATCTCCATAATACTTTAACAGAGTCAATTTAACCTGAGATGCAATCAGTCTATCATACACCTGGGTTATTATCATCCCTGTCCTTTTATCCAATACTTGATTCTCTATGTCAAAGGCATCCACTATTTTGAGTCCTTTGCTAGCGTCTACATTCAGTCTTTCTAAAATGACATCTATAAAACTAACCGCCGGTATTATTTCTATATTCAAAGATTCTTTCCTGCATGATTCTATCAATAATTCGACTGATTTTTCCGCTACTAAGGGATGACCTGGTACTCCATAGGCTATTTGTCTGAATTTTTTCCCCTTTTGCACCAGATCCCGGGCAATAGACTTATACACGTCTTCAAACTTTTCCTTATCTTCATACATATAATCATAAGTATGAAATTTTATACCCGATTCTTTTAAATATTTTACCGTAGGATGTTTTTCCGTTCTCAGATAAACCTCATCTGAATTTTTAAGTATGCTTACAGCACCCAAAGTAAGGGATTCCACAGACCCTGGACCTAGGCCAATTACTTTAATCATTTGTAAGCCCTCCTTATCTCTTGAATATCTTATTTTTTATATAACTGTATTTAAATATTTTAAATATAATTACAAGTGGAATATATATTATAAATCCCGAAATTATAGCTAAAAAACAAGCTATCCTACTGCTTACTGTATAATTATAGACACACATATAGATAATTACAACAGCTATTATCATAAAAATAGAGGCAAAAGCAGGTTTAATCACAATTTCAGAGTAATTTACAGTTATTTTTAATTTCTTAACAAGAAATACTATATTTAAAACACAGGTTACAAAATAGCCTGCTATACTCCCACAAACAGCCCCATAAATATTTACATATGGAATTGCTACCAAAAACAGAGTCAGAACCACTTTGACAATACAGCCTAAAGACAGGTTGAATACAGGTCTAATGTAATAGCCTACCCCCTGTAATATGGCGGTAGATGTCTGTACCAATATTATAAAAGGTACTGACAGTGCTGAATATTGAAGTATGCTGGAACCGGCGGACTGGCCTGGAAATATCAAATTCAAAATTGGATAAGCCAATGTATAAAGTCCAAGCATAGAAGGAAGGGCAATCACCATAGAAAGCTTAAAAGACAAATCCACTTTGTTAATAACATCTAGTCTTCTATTCAATACATGCGATTCTGCAATTATAGGCATTAGGGAAGCACATAATGCAGCTGATATGGTGAGAGGTATATTTATCAACACAAATGCCTTTCCCGTAAGTTGTCCATATAATATCGCTGCATCCTTATATGTAAAACCTGCCTCCAACAATTTTTGAGGTACCAGTGCCGAATCTATAAGACTCATTATACTGCTTACAGCAGCTCCCAGGGACACTGGAATCGCTATATACAGCAGTTTGCTCAATATATCCCTGTTATCTCTCACCTTAACATTTATTTCTCTTCTTACAGGTATATATTTTATTATTAAATATATACCTCCAAATAATCCTCCTGCAGCTGCCCCCAGAGCTGCCCCTCCCGCAGAATACTCTATACCTTTAGGTAATAGCAGATATGCAAGCCCTACTCCAACTATCACCCTTCCTATCTGTTCTACAATTTGGGATACAGCAGTGTAATTCATATTTTGAAGCCCCTGAAAAAAACCTCTAAATGCGCTCATTATAGATATGAACATAGGTGCAAAGGCTATAGCGACCAATGAATAATAGGATTTTCTATCCCATTTTAAAAAATGTATAATCGGATTTGAAAATATAAGAAGAACAGCCGTAAAACCCGTCCCCAAAATAAACATCAAAAGCAGAGACTTTCTCAGTACCTGGATAATACCCTCATAATCCCCAATGGCATTTCTTTCCGATACCATTTTGGAAACTGCTACAGGTATACCTGACGCAGCTGCAACAAAGAACATATAAAGGGGAAAAGACATTTGATAATACCCTACTCCCTCATCTCCTACTAACATCTGAAGCGGCCATCTAAAAAATAATCCTAAAAATTTAGATATTATACCTGCGGATCCTAATATAACTGTTCCTTTTATAAGTGACTGTTTTTTCATAAAAATACCTCCAAATTGCCATAGCTGCAAATAATTCTTTCCCATGTTTATAAGTATTTAAAATTTGAAAGTATTATTACTTGAAGTGAATATTTTTTATATTACAGTCAATAATGATTTAATGAATAAATAAAAATGGCAGCAATTGCTGCCATTTCCTACTGTTCCATTTGCTTCCCAAGGAATGAAGATGCCGTTTCAGCCAATTTGACTTCTACATTTCCAAATTTAGCCTCTTCTTTAGATGCTATTACCACAGCTCCAATGGCATCTCCACCCGATATTATCGGACATATCACTTGAGCGGAATATTTCCCCTCAATATCCTCATCATCATATATTGGTATGATTCCTTTTCCCTCAGAAGCTAAAACTGTCTTCCTGTCATCTATTGACTTTTCAAGTTCTGAACTTATCTTTTTATCCACATATTCTTTCTTGGAAGCTCCACTTATAGATACCACACTGTCCTTATCACATATCATAATTATATGTCCTATGGTCTGCTGCAGTGATTCAGTATATCCTTTAGAAACATCACTGAGTTCACCAATAGGTGAATATTTTTTTAGTATAACACCTCCCTCTCTATCCGTAAATATTTCTAGAGGATCGCCCTCCCTTATTCTAAGTGTTCTTCTTATCTCTTTAGGTATGACAACTCTTCCCAAGTCGTCTATACGCCTGACAATTCCTGTTGCTTTCATGTTTAGAATTCCTCCTCAAAAATAATAATATATAACTTGTATTAATATTATTTTTCTAAATATGAAATTTTATACACAATTGTTATTTAAATTATAAAATTAAAGAGAATTATGGTATCAATTATCATAATTCTCTCAATTACACCTGTACATAAAGACATCACTACATGATATTCTTATCTTTTTTAGTTATATTTGCAGCTTTCTTCCATTCTTGAACTTTCTGAGAAACCAATTTGGTTTTCTGATTATCCTCCAATTGTTTCTTTATCTGATCTTTGACTTTGCTAAGGGGTTTAACGGGATATTCCTGTTTATCTATGCATTTTATTATGTGATATCCAAAACTACTTTTTACAGGGCCTGATATTGCTCCTTTTTTCAATGCCTTTGCTCCTGCCATAAATTGAGCATCATACTGGGAATCATCATAACTTATAGTTCCCAAATCCCCTCCCTTACTTTTAGTATTTGTATCTTCCGAAACTTCTTTTGCAACTTTCGCAAAATCTTCTCCTTTATCCAATCTTGCTTTCACCTTTTCAGCTTCATCTTTAGTTTTTACAAGTATATGTGCCAAATGCATCTTATCAGTCTGTTCAGTAAATTTATCCTGATTTGCCTTATAATAATCCTCTATTTGTTTATCTGTTACTTTTACATTCTTTGTAAGGCTGTCGCTTACTTTTTGTTCTATTTGCTGTGCTTTGAGCTGTGATAAATACATATCTTTAAATGAACTTTCAGTAAAGCCCTGAGCTTTTAGTGCTGCATCAAACTGTTCGGTGTTATTTCCAAATTGCTGTTTTTTTATCTGGGCAATCTGGCTATTCATCTCTGATTTAAGTTTATTTTCATCTGGTAGAAGCTTTAATTCTTTAGCTTTTTGTTCAATTACCTTCATTGTAATCATACTGTCAAGTATTTGTCCCTTTTGATTTTTTATAACACTTACAGCTTCATCATTCTTTGCATAATCTTCTCCGTACTGCTGTTTGGCTTGACTTATCAACTGCATTGTATTTGGATTTTTATCTAAATCACCTCTTGTGATCTTTTCTCCATTGACCACCGCCACAGTACTATTAGCTATTGCCTCTGGTGTTTTCTCTATCATATTACAACCAGCAATTGAAAATGTAAATACAATTATGCATGCAGTGGTTACTAACTTTTTTATATTTTTCACAATCATTCCCCCACTCTTTTTTTATGTTAAAACACAGATTTATTTTAACATAAAAGCATTTTTACTACAAAGCTATTAAAGCTATTTGTGTTCATATATCTGCAACATATACTCAACAATCTCTTTGATATCATTTAGAATGTTTTCTCTTTTTACATCTTTTAATCTATATCCAAAACCAGGCTTTTTATTCATTTTCAATACTATTTTCCTGGAATATTTTTTTAAGAGGCCTTTCATTACATTTTGATCCACTCTGTCTTTACTTTCAAATGTAAAAGCAACTTCTCCCTTTGCCTCTTTTATTTCCTCTATCCCAAGCACCTTTCCCATACTTCTTATATAGGCAATATCCATGAGATTTTGCAGTGAAGTTGGTATACTGGAGAATCTGTCTTCCAGTTCTTCTTTCACATCTAAAACATCTTCATAGGAATTTATAGCTGCTATTTTTTTATACACTTCTATTTTTTGGACTTCATTTTTTATGTAGTTGTCAGGTATATATGCATCCACTTTTAATTCCACAGTAGTTTCCACCGGCTCCTTATGGATTTCACCTTTTATAAGCTTTACAGTATCTTCAAGCATCCTGCAATAGAGGTCATACCCTATTGCAGCCATATGGCCATGCTGTGATGACCCCATCATGTTACCTGCGCCCCTTATTTCCAAATCTTTTAAAGCTATTTTAAATCCAGATCCCAATTCAGTAAATTCTTTAATGGCTTTAAGCCTCTTTTCTGCAACTTCCGTAAGAACTTTGTCCTTTCTATAAGTTAAATAACAATAGGCTATTCTATTAGTTCTTCCAACTCTTCCCCTTAATTGATAAAGTTGTGACAATCCCATCTTATCTGCATCATAAATTATCATAGTATTTACATTTTGTATATCCATGCCGGTTTCTATAATAGTAGTAGTCACAAGAACATCATATTTACCGTCCATAAAATCCATTATTATATTTTCAAGTTCTCTTTCCTGCATTTGGCCGTGGGCTATTGCTATTTTAGCTTCCGGAACCAGTTTCGATATATAAGAAGCAATTTCCTTTATATTTTCAACTCTATTATATACAAAGTAAATTTGCCCATTTCTGTTTATTTCTCTCAATATAGCATCTCTAATCAGCTGATCGTTATATTCTACCACATAAGTCTGTATAGGATACCTCTCTTCTGGAGGGGTTTCTATGACACTTATGTCTCTAACTCCGACAAGAGACATATGGAGAGTTCGCGGTATAGGAGTAGCACTTAAAGTTAATACATCTACATTTTTTCTAATTTTTTTAATTTTTTCTTTATGGCTTACACCAAACCTTTGCTCCTCATCTATTATGAGAAGTCCAAGATCTTTAAACTGAATATCCTTTTGCAATATCCTATGGGTACCAATTAATACATCCACGTCACCCACCTTCACTGCTTTTACGGTAATTTTTTGTTGGGCACGAGTTTTAAATCTACTTATCATATCTATTTTTACAGGAAAATCAGAAAATCTTTTAACAAAATTATTATAGTGCTGCTGTGCCAATATAGTAGTAGGAACCAGAAAAGCAACTTGCTTCCCATCCATCACAGCCTTAAAGGCTGCCCTTACAGCGACTTCAGTTTTGCCATATCCCACATCTCCACAGAGCAGCCTATCCATAACCTTGTCTGACTCCATATCTCTCTTTATGTCCTGAATGGTCGACAGTTGATCTGGCGTTTCTTCATAGGGGAATTCATCTTCAAACTGCTTCTGCCATACAGTGTCTTTTGAATATTTATATCCCTTCAAAGTGGATCTAATGGCATATAATTTCACCAGATCTTCTGCTATCTGTTCTATGGATTTCTTCGCCTTTTTTTTGGCCTTTGCCCATTCCGCACTTCCCAGTTTATTTATTTTAGGAGTCTTCCCCTCGGAACCTATATATTTCTGTACCATATCAAGTTGTTCCACCGGCACATACAATTTATCATTGGATTCATATACAAGTTCCAAGTAATCCTTTTTATGTCCTTGAAAATCCAGCTGTTTTATACCTTTGTAGACACCAATACCATGGTTAACATGAACTACAAAATCTCCCGGTTTTAACTCGGTAAAGCTTTTAATTTTGCCTGCCCCTCTTTTGGGAATTTTTTTTGCAGTTTTTCTTCTGGCCTCTCCAAAAACTTCTTTACTTGAAATTACACTCAGCTTGAGTCGCGGATACTCGAACCCCTTCAATTGGCTTCCAAAAGTTATAATTATTTCTCCAGGTTTAATTTCACGTACCACATCCCTATAACTGCTATCTATATCTCTATCCCTCAAAGTATCCACTAACCTTTTCCCTCTGGGTCTAGTACCAGACAATATCAATATCTTAAACCCCTTTGATTTTTTATCCCTTATATCTTCAATGAGAAGATCTATCTGACCGTGATAATCATTAAGGGTTATCTGTGAAAAATCTATCACCGACCTGGGCAGGAATGTCTTCACAGATTTAGCAATGGGATCTAATATAATACTTTTCCTTTCTTTTAATTCTTCCACTAGTTGAGATTTGCTAATGAGCATCCTATTTTGTTTAAGAAGCACATTTCCTCTCTGTAAAAAGCTCTTGTAATTCTCTTCGAATTCAAAATATACACTGTCTAATTTTCCCTCACATCTCTGTACATCGTCCAGAATTACAAAATAATCCTTTACATAATCAAGAAAAGTTGATAACTTACTATAAAAGTAGGGTAAAAAAGTATCAATAGTCTCAAAATTCCAGCTTTGCTCAAGAGTTTCCAGATTTTTACCGGTTATTTCCTTTATCCTCTTAACAGCTTCATTTTCCTTTAGTTTCCCTAATTTTTCTGTTACTACTTTTAAGTCCTCTTTTATACTTTTTTCGCCTGCTTTAATTTTATTTTTATCCAGTATAATTTCCCTAGCTGGAAAAATCTCTATACTATTTACTTTTTCAATACTTCTTTGAGATTCCAGATTGAAGTTTCTGATAGACTCCACTTCATCGCCAAATAGTTCTAATCTATATGCTTCTTCTGAAATAGGGGAATAAATGTCCATTATTCCCCCCCTTATGGAAAATTGACCTTTCCCATCTACAATATCGCTTCTTTCATATCCGCATTGAATTAATTTTTCTGCAATGCCCTCCAAATCCAAAGTATCTCCTACAGATATTTTAAAAATATATTTTTTATATAATTCCAGGGGAATATATACTGAACTCAACGATTCTACACAAACTATTATAATTTTTTTACCCCGCTTTAATATCTGTCTGATTACCTTCAATCTTTCCCATCTCAAATCTCCAGATATGGCTTCAATATTATAAAATACTACCTCCTTAGTCGGAAAGTAATATACCTGGGGAATATAAAAAGATAAATCTTCATACAATTTTCTGGCTTCCACATCACTGTGGGTAACAATTAAAACCGGGCTATCCAAAGCTTCAAATACTCCATATATCAAATAACTCCTGGCAGATTCTGAAAGCCCATATACTCCTACCGGAAACCTACCTTTAAATATTTCATTCATAATATTTTTAAACTTATCGCTTTCCCTAATGGGTTTCATAAGCCCTTCTAATCTCATTCTAACAACCACCCTATAAATTTATTCACCTACTCAAGTTTCAATTTCAAACATTTTTAATCAAACGCACAATAACCGTTAACCTCTTTATACTAAAGAGACTATACGGTTTTTTACCAAGCTATTTTATTATGCCAATTATAAAGCCAGCCCATTGAATCTATTCATGGCCTCTTCTGCACCATTTCTCAAAATACATTCTACTGCCTCGCGGCCCATATCCAAAACTTTTTTTATATGAATTTTATCATTTTTAGAAAATTTACCCAGAACATAGGGTATAAGTTCTCCTTCCGGCCGGCCTATACCTATTTTTATTCTTGTAAATTCATCCGTAGATAAATTAAATATTATATTTTTTACTCCGTTATGACCTCCAGCACTTCCATGAATCCTTATTCTAAGTCTTCCAATCGGGATATCTATATCATCATGTATTACTATTATATTATTACTTTCTATCTTATAAAAATTTACAACTTCCGCTACACTTTCGCCGCTTAAATTCATATAAGTACTCGGTTTTAACAATAACACCTCATTGTTTTCTATGACACCCTCTCCATAAGTTCCCCTAAATCCTTCCTTATTCAAGCTAATCCCATATTTTTTACTCAATAATTCTATACAATCAAATCCTATATTATGCCGTGTATGTTCATACCTAATCCCTACATTTCCCAAACCAACTATCAAAAACATCAGCTTACTCCAATCTTAATATTAATAATCCATCTTATCGAATTTGAGATAAGGTTATATATGCTTCTATAATCCTCCCATTCCTCCAGATTTTGCCTTTGACTTTTTCTCCCACTCTATGCTGCTGCAATATATCTTCCATATCCGACATATTGTTCACCTTACTTCCATCTAATTCTATCAATATATCCGTAGGCTTTATACCCGCCTCTGAAGCGCCGCTATTTTTTTCCACCTGCTGAATATATATTCCCTGAATCTTATTATCCTGGGATATTACACTTTCTCCACTTATACCTAATTCTGGCCTTGAAATCTGACCATTCTTTATGAGTGATTTTATTATATTCTTAGCTTCATTTATAGTTATAGCAAAGCCAACTCCATCTACATTGGAATCAGCACTTAACTTTAAACTGTTTATTCCTATAACATCACCCTGAATATCACAAAGGGGTCCTCCACTATTCCCCGGACTCATAGCAGCATCTGTCTGAATAACTTTGTACACGACTCCATTATACTCTATCTTTCTATTTAATGCACTTATTATACCCGCAGTAACCGAACCGGGAAATTCTTCTCCCAGTGAATTTCCTATGGCGATGGCAATATCTCCAACTTTTATTTTAGAAGAATCTCCCAGCCTAGCTATCGGAAGATTCTTCGCATTCACCTTTATCACAGCTAAATCAGATCTTTCATCCACACCAGCTACCGATGCATCAAGCACTTTCCCGCTTGACAATTTAACCATAACCTTATCTGCTCCCTGTATTACATGATAATTTGTAACTATATATCCATTTGAATCCACTATGATCCCGGAACCGCTGTTTAAATCCTGCAGTCCAAAATAATTTTCCGCCTTGTTGCTTATACCTACTACTGCAGGGCTAACAGCTTCTGCCGCTTCGGTTATGGAATTCTCCGATGTATTTTCCGTTCTTGCATTATTTGCCTTTTCTTTGGGTTCAACCAATATTTGATCATTATTAGGTGTATAAATTTTAGTAACTTCTCTTCTACTGCTTATATAAGCTCCAGATAATCCTCCAGAAACAGCAGCTATTAGGATAAAACAAAATACTTTTCCTGCCTTTACCATATTTGATCTTCTCTTGCTACTTATAAATTTTATCTTTGCCTTACCGGATTCTACTTTTTTCCATGAAGTATCTTTTACATTATCATATCTGTTATTATCCATTAAATACACCTCATAATATCTAAAAATCTAGAGTCATTATAATAAAAAAATTTTACACAAATATGAACAAAATAAAATAATTTGTTAAATTCTTTTTAAAGTAAAGGTAAACATAACTCCATTGGGTTTTTTATTCTCAACCCATATATCCTCACCCAGCTGCGTGAGAATACTTCTTACAATCGGGAGTCCAAGTCCCGTGCTTATTTTTGAAGTCCTGGATTTATCACTTTTATAAAATCTATCCCACATATGTTTCATATCATACTCTGATATGCTAGAGCCATTATTGTATATGGATACAAACACTTTTTCACCCTTTATTTTGGTAAAAATCTTTATATTACCCTCATCATTTACATATTTAACGGCATTATCAATTAAATTCGTAACTACTTGAGTTATTTTATCTTTGTCTGCCGCCACATAGAGTTTATCGTTTTCCAAAAGCACATCCACTTTCAACTTTTTCTCATTTATTCTGGTTTCAAATTTTATAACACACAATCTTATGACTTCATTTATGTCCACCTTTTCTACTCTAAGTTTTATCTGTCCTGAATCAATAGCTGACAAATCCAGGAGATCATTTACGAGCCTAGTAAGTCTCTGTATTTCAGAATAAGTTACAGATAGATAATAATTTTGCTTCTCCGGAGGAATAACCCCATCGATCATTCCTCCAATAAAACCCTTTATAGATGTTATAGGAGACCTTATCTCATGTGATACATTGGATATAAACTCTCTCCTATTTTTTTCCACTTGTTCCAGAGAATCTGCCATACTGTTAAAAGATTTTGCCAGTTCTCCGATTTCATCTTTTGAATTAATATCAACTCTTTTTTCAACTTCACCTCTGGAAATTTTATCCGCTACATAATTGATTCGTTCAAGGGGTTTTATTATTATTCTCTGAGATAAATAATAAATTACAATACAGCATATCACAATTGCAAATACTGCCGATACCCATATGATCTTATACACCCATTTCAAAGGTCCCTTCAACTCATTTATAGATGTATGCATCATTATGGCACCTTTAAAAACATTATTTGAAAAAATTGGTATTTCAAAAGTATGCACGGGATTTGCAAATATTTGTGAATATTTTTCGGTTTTATCTACTGTCTTATTTTGTCTAAGTTCTTTTAAATCACTAGTAACTATTTGTTTTGAAGTAGCTATCAAATTTTTGTGTTCACTTTTCGATACGGAGTATACATAGCCATAATTATCTACAAGCCATATATCTGCCGATAGATAATTCCCTATATAAGTTAAAGTTTCATTTATCTCATCTGCCGTTAAATTACCGTTTAAATACTGAATTGCCTTATACTTTATAAACTGGGACTCTTTTAGTAATTCACTTTCTCTCTGTTTAAAATAATATCCCTCAAACCAATATGATAAAAAAGCTGCTGTCATTACAAAACTCACCATGATAATTGCAATAAACGCAATCATAAGTTTTGAAAATAACCCCTTTTTCATCTTATTTCACCTCAAACTTATATCCTACGCCCCATACTGTCTCTATCTGCCAGTTAGGTCCTCCCTGAAGTTTTTCCCTGAGCCTCTTAATATGAACATCCACTGTCCTAGAGTCTCCTGGATAATCATATCCCCAAACTTCACACAGCAACTGCTCTCTGGTAAATACCCTGTTCTTGTTATTTGCCAAATAATACAACAATTCAAATTCCTTGGGAGGCATTTTTACTTCTTTATTTTTATACACAACCGTATATGAATTTATATCAACAGTCAAATCTTCAAATTTCAACACTTCTTTACTGTCATTATCTACAGTGTATCTTCTAAGTACGGCTTTAATCCTGGCCAGCATCTCCTTGGCCTCAAAAGGCTTTACTATATAATCATCAGCTCCCAGTTCAAGTCCCAAAACTTTATCAAAAGTCTCTCCCTTTGCAGTAAGCATTATTACAGGAGTCTCAGATTCTTTTCGTATCCATTTAAGTACATCTATACCGTCTATATTGGGCAGCATTATATCCAATAATACCAGATCCGGCTTATACTTTAAAAATAATGTTTCCGCCGTTTTCCCATCATTTGCAATCTGCGTTTTATAGCCTGCATTCTCCAAATACATTTTTATTACTTCACATATATTTTCATCATCATCTACAATTAGAATCTTACCTATTGATCCCTCCATCATTTTCCTCCTAACCAATCTTTATTTATCCACAGTATTTATAGTATTAATTATAAACTATATTTCCAAATTTATCATATTAATTGAGATATGAAATAAATTGCACTTTAACATAAGAGCATGTAGAAAAAACTTCTACATGCTCCTTCATATCAATCTTCAAAGAGTTTGCTAACCGACACATCTTCATATATCCTTCTTATAGCTTCTGCAAAAACCGAAGCTATGGATAATATTTTAAACTTATCCAGCATTTTTTCCTTAGGAAGATTTATTGTATTTAACATCACAAGTTCCTTTATAACCGAATTCTTTAATCTTTCTATGGCCGGTCCTGACAATACGGCATGAGTGCAGCATGCATATACATCCTTTGCACCTCTATTTACAAGGGCTTGAGCCCCATTTGTTATAGTTCCAGCTGTATCTATCATGTCATCTACCAATATTGCAATTTTACCTTCAACATCCCCGATTATATTCATTACCTCCGATACATTAGCTTTCGGTCTTCTCTTATCGATAATGGCTATGGGAGCATGAAGTTTATCTGCAAATTTTCTAGCTCTTGTAACACTTCCAAGATCCGGAGATACTACAACTATATCTTTTCTATCTTTAAATCCCTTCTGGATAAAATATTTTGCTAGTATAGGAGCTCCCAAAAGGTGATCTAAAGGTATATTAAAGTAACCTTGAATCTGTGCTGCATGGAGATCCATAGTAAGTACCCTGTCCGCTCCTGCAGCAGTCAATAAATCTGCAACAAGTTTTGCGGTAATTGGATCTCTCGCCTTAGCTTTCCTATCCTGCCTAGCATAACCATAATAAGGCATTACCGCAGTTATTCTTCCTGCCGATGCCCTTTTAAATGCATCGATCATTATAAGCAATTCCATCAGATTGTCATTTACAGGATTGTTTGTAGACTGAACTATAAATACATCCATACCCCTTACAGTTTCATTGATATCTACAGATATTTCTCCATCACTAAAAGTTGAAACCTTCGCATTTCCAACTGTAGTCCCCAGAATAGTGGCTATGTCCTTAGCCAGCCCAGGATGAGAATTTCCTGCAAAGATTTTGATATTTTTACCATGGGTTATCATTATGTAAAGCCCTCCTAAAATTTATTTCCCTAATCCTTTTTTATATACCCAACCTTCTTTATTTACCTGTCTTGCTCTGGCTATGGCAAGTGATCCTTCTGGAACTTCATCTGTTATAGTGGAACCAGCTGCTATATAAGTATTGTCATTCACTTTCACCGGTGAAACCAAATTTGTATTGCATCCTATAAATGAATTATTACCAACTAAAGTTTTATTTTTCACTTTGCCATCATAATTTACTACAACAGTTCCACATCCAAAATTACACCCGCTTCCAACTTCAGCATCACCTATATATGTCAAGTGGGCTACTTTAGTCCTATCGCCAATCGTAGATTTTTTTATCTCTACAAAATCACCTATTTTAACTGATCTACCTATAACACTTTCAGGTCTTATATAGGCAAAGGGACCTACAGTAACATTTTTTCCTACACTGCTGCTTAATATTACCGAGCTCTGCACAATCACATTGTCATCTATCGTGCTGTCTTTTATGCGGGAATTAGGGTATAATACACAATTTTCTCCTATAACAGTATTTCCCTCAATTACATTTCCGGGATATATTGTAGTATCTCTTCCTATTTTGACATTCAGTCCTATGTAAGTGGTATTTGGGTCAATAATCGTAATTCCATTTTTCATATGCATATTATTTACTCTATTTCTCATAACTCTCTCGGCTTTTGAAAGCTGCAACCTTGAATTGACCCCCATAACTTCTTCAAAATTTACCGGAAGAGCTCCTATTCTCTCTCCCTTGTTTTTCAATATCTCTATTACATCAGTCAGGTAATACTCACCTTGAACATTATTATTATGTAATTTATCCAGGTTTTCAACAAGACTTTCTATATCAAAACAATACATTCCCGAATTTATTTCATTAATTTTCAATTCTTCAGCTGAACAATCCTTGTGTTCAACTATTTTGAGCACCTCTCCATTTTTTTTCCTTACAATTCTTCCATATCCTGTGGGATCATCTACCTCGGCTGTCAATACAGTGGCCTTGTATTTTCCCTTGTTATGAAAATTTAGCATGTTCTTTATGGCATCTTCCTCTATTAAAGGTGAATCCCCTGTAAATATAACTACTGTACCCTCTTTACCCTTTAAAAAATCACCGGCACATAGAACTGCATGCCCTGTACCTAATTGTCCATCTTGTAAAGAATAGGTCACATCTCTGCTTTTTGTAGCTTCCTTTACTTGTTCTGCTCCCTTGCCAATTACCACATCTATATCTTCTATCTGTGCTTTTTTCGCAGAATCAATAACTATGTTCACCATTTCTCTTCCACAAACTTTATGTAAAACCTTGGGAATAGAGGATTTCATTCTTTTTCCCTCACCAGCTGCTAATATTACGGCACAATTATACATTTTAACACCTCTTTATGGTATACATACTATTAAAACATCCTATAATATTATATTTTATATGAAATTTATTTGCAACCTTACAAATTATCTGGATTATTATTCCAATAGAATTGAAAAATGACAAGCCTATTAATACATTTTTAAATCCAGTTGAAAGTAGAAAAATAAACGGGAAAATAATAAAAAGGAGTAGAACACTCCCCTTTATTATTCCTCCGTCTTTCGTTCGGTAGCAATTTCCTCACTTTTAACTTTTTCATACTCCTCAAGAATTGCTTTTTGTATTTTCTCTCTGGTTTGAGTATTTATTGGATGAGCAATGTCTTTAAATTCCCCATCTGGAGTTTTTCTGCTTGGCATTGCTATAAAAAGACCGTTCTGCCCCTCTATAACCTTTATATCGTGAACTACGAATTCGTTATCGAAGGTTACTGAAACAATAGCTTTCATCTTACCCTCGGCAGTAATTTTTCTTACTCTAACGTCAGTAATTTGCATATAAATCCACCTCCAAGATGCTTATGTATATACTATTCTCTATATCTTATTTTTTTCCTCCTTATTTTGTTAAAAACTAATAAAATTTTTTGAAAACTTTACTAACTAAACATTTTTGAAGGAGTCAATAAGGCATCTCCATTTTCATTAATACCCTCAAAATCAACTATTGATACATAATTCTGTACTAATTTTTTAGGAATTCCAACATTATCTATTAGAAAACCTATGCCCAGAAGTTCGCTCTCAAATTCTTTCAAAAGGTCAATTATGCCCATGGCAGTTCCGCCTGCCTTCATAAAGTCATCTATGAATATACATTTGCTTCCATTTTTTAATGCTTTTTTAGATAATGACATGTTCTGGATTTTACCTGTAGAACCTGACACATAATTGATAGTTATAGTGGATCCCTCTGTGAACTTTGTCTCTCTTCTCGCCACTACAAGTTGAACTCCCATCATCTTAGCAACTTCATAGGCAAGCGGTATTCCTTTTGTTTCAACTGTAACTACACAATCAATATTCTTTTCTATAAAAATAGATGCTAAAATCATTCCTGCCATATGTATTATATTGGGATTGAACATCACATCTGTCATATATAAAAAATTGCCTGGTATTATTCTTTCTCTATTTTTTAAAATAATACATAATTTTTCGGCAAACTTTTTAGTTTTTTCAGGGGATATACCACCTATATACTTAATCCCTCCTGCTGCTCCTGATATGGTATCTATCCTTCCCATATGAAGCCTGCTCAGGGTATCTCTGATAACAACTATGTCCTCGCTTACCGTGGATTTTGCTGTATTAAACATTTCAGTAAAATTATTTAATCCTATTATTTTATTGGGATTTTCAAGCAATATTTTTGTTATTGCCGCTATTCTATTGTTTCTACTAAATTTTTGCATCTCCATCACCCATCTATACAGCTTTACGAATAATATCCTAATATTTTATTCTATCATTCATATTGTATTCTAAAATCTATAGTTAATCAATACTTATTTATTATAACAGAATGATAATATTTCACACGGAAGTACAATTTTATTGTGTTTTTAGTTAACTTTTGTATATAATTATTGATAGATTAGTTAATAGAGGAGTGATTTAAATTGTCGTTTGATTTTATAAAAAATAAAAAGGTACATTTCATAGGCATAGGCGGAATAAGCATGAGTGGTTTAGCTGAAATTCTACTTAAAAAAAATTTTGAGGTATCCGGTTCCGATGTTAAAGTTTCTCCTGCAACAGATAAACTTAAATCGATGGGTGCTAAAATATATATAGGCCAAACTGCCGAAAATATAACACTGGATATAGATTTGGTAGTATACACCGCTGCTATATCCAAAGACAATGAAGAACTCTTAAAGGCAAAAGACTTAAAAATTCCCTTGATGTCCAGAGCTGAATTCTTAGGAAATATAATGAAAGGCCATAAATACAACGTAGCAGTATCCGGAGCCCATGGTAAAACCACCACTACTTCTATGCTGTCTTCCATAACACTAAAGGCAAATTTGGATCCCACAATATTGGTAGGCGGAAATTTGGATATCATAAACGGAAATGTCAGGACAGGAGACAGTCCGTACTTTATTACAGAAGCTTGTGAATACAAGGGATCCTTTTTAAAATTTTTCCCGTTTATAGGTGTAATTTTAAATATAGATGCCGAACACCTTGACTATTATAAAAATATAGAAAATGTACAAAATGCTTTTTTGAAATTTGCCAAATTGATCCCCAAAAATGGCTATCTGGTATGTTACAGTGATGATAATAGAATAAATAACATAATGCCCGATGTAGACTGCAATATAATAACCTACGGCATAAACAGCGGTAGAATTACCGCCAAAGATATACATTTTGACGAAGTTGGATGTGCTTGTTTCAAAGTATATAAAGATAATAAAATTATACTTTCTTTACATTTAGCTGTCCCGGGCAAACACAATATATTAAATGCACTTGCCAGCATAGCCGTCTCCTTAATTTTAAATATATCAACTGAAAACATTAAATCCGCCTTAGAAAGTTTCAAAGGTACTCACAGAAGATTTGAAATAAAAAGTAAGAAAAACGGAATAACTGTGGTAGACGATTACGCACACCATCCTACCGAAATAAGAGCTACCTTAAATACGGCTCAAAATTATCCACATAAAAGAATAATTTGCGTTTTTCAACCCCACACATTTTCAAGAACTATCAATCTTTATAAAGAATTTACCTCCGCTTTCGACAATGTGGATGAATTGATACTTACAGACATATTCCCTGCGAGGGAAAAAGATACTGGAAAAGTAAGTTCAGCCATGTTAGCCAGGGACATTTCAAAGCGAGGAGTAAAATGCAGTTATATTAAAAGCTTCAATTCAATAGTAGAATATTTGAAAAGAGATTTAAAGGACGGAGACCTATTTTTAACTATAGGTGCAGGTGATGTTTACAAAATAGGAGAAATGTATCTGCAATAATTTAGTGTAAAATGCCTCCAATAAGGTAATACTATAGTCAAAGTTATTGGAGGTGTTTCATTTGAAAAACTTTTTAATATCTGCATCCGTCGACATATTTTTAATTTTATTGTCCTATTTTCTGTTTGTAAAAATAATCAGCGGACCTACAAGACACAAGCTATACGAAAAATTTTTTAGATCTTTCGCCAGATTTATAATTTACCTGTTTTTTATAACCTTGCTCATAACAGGTCTAAGTGCATTCATCTTATATAGAACTTCTTATATAGCTTATATAAATATAATATCTCCTGCCCTAGTATCCGTATTAGTAGGATTTTTAATGTCAACAGTTCCTACAAAAGGTGAAGGCGATAATTCCAATATAACTACGAAATCAAACGATTTCTAAATTTAAATAAAATTTTTACTGTGACGTTCATATAATATATGCTATAATATATTATATGAACGGGGTGTAGCGCAGATGGTAGCGCGCTTGCTTCGGGAGCAAGAGGTCGCAGGTTCAAATCCTGTCACTCCGACCATTTATAAAAGCAATTTGTATATTGTGCAAAGTTAAAACCCCAGCTTACCTTTAAGCTAGGGTTTACTTACATAAAAAACAATTTTTTGATTTATCAACAAACCAATTATACAAGGAGTTGTACCATTAATGAAAAGTCAATATAAAGATCTATTTAAATCCCTAATAGAATCTTATTATAAGGGAAACTTTGAAGATAAAATAAAATTTATTTTGTCAAAAAACAAAATCAGCAAACAGGAGTTGTGCAAAATCATATCTTCATTATGCGGTACAAATATAAATTATAGCCCTGACTTCATAGAAGATTTAAAAAAATCAATAATCTCCTATAAACCAGATGGAAAAATAGTCAACAAAGTAAAACATTGTTCAATGGAATGTGCAGATAAAGATGGTAAAACACTGTGCCAAAAATCCTGTCCATTTGACGCCATATTGGTGGATACCAATAAAAATACTACTTATATAGACAAAGATAAATGCATTGACTGCGGTTTTTGCGTAGAAGCCTGCCCTACAGGAGGAATAATGGATAAAGTTCAATTTTTGCCGTTGGCCAATCTATTAAAAAGTGGTTCTCCGGTAATAGCAATTGTAGCTCCGGCTATAATAGGTCAATTCGGGAAAGATGTGACTTTAGGGAAACTTAGAAGTGCTTTTAAAAAATTAGGATTTGCAGATATGATCGAAGTGGCATTCTTTGCAGATATGTTAACTTTAAAAGAAGCTGTAGAATTCAATAATTACGTAAAAAATGAAAAAGATTTTATGATAACTTCCTGCTGTTGTCCTATGTGGGTAGGCATGTTAAAGAAAATTTACAATAATCTTATAAAATATGTATCACCTTCTGTTTCACCTATGGCTGCAGGGGGAAGAGTGCTTAAAAAATTAAATCCAAATTGTAAAGTGGTATTTATAGGTCCCTGCATCGCCAAAAAATCTGAAGCCAGGGAAAAAGATATAACTAAAGATATAGATTTTGTATTAACTTTCTCAGAAATAAAGGACATATTTGATACCCTCGATATACATCCAAGTGAACTCAAGGAGGAACTTTCTCCGGAATATGCTTCCAGAGGCGGAAGATTATATGCCCGTACCGGTGGTGTATCAATTGCAGTAAGTGAAGCCGTAAAGAGAATCTTCCCTGAAAAATATAAATTATTCAGGGCAGTAAAAGCAAATGGGGTAAGAGAATGCAAATCCATACTTTCCAAAGCTCAAAATGGAGAAATAAAAGCCAATTTCATTGAAGGCATGGGGTGTATCGGTGGATGTGTAGGAGGACCTAAAGCAATAATTCCAAAAGAAGAAGGCAAAAAACAGGTAAACAGATTTGCCGGGAATTCCAAAATAAAGGTTTCCATTGACAGTAATTGTATGAACGAAATTCTGGCTAAAATCAATATAAATTCTGTAGATGATTTCAAAAACAAAAATAAAATAAAACTATTGGAGAGGTTTTTTTAATATTTGCAGATCATAATGGGAGGGAAAATGGTTATGTTTAAAAATATTCAGGGGGCTATTTTCGACATGGATGGAACCTTAGTGGATTCCATGTGGCTGTGGGAAGATATCGATAAAAAATATCTCAATAAAAAAAATATATCATTTACAGTAGAATTGAAAAATACTCTTCAGAATATGACCCTCGATGAAGCTGCAAGATATCTCAAAAACAGTTTCAATTTAACTGAGAGTATACCTGAAATACAAAAAGAATGGTACAACATGCTCCTTGATGAGTATTCCAACAATATTTCTTTAAAACCGGGTGCCAAAGATTTTCTACATCTTTTAAAAAGGGAAAAAATAAAAATGGCCCTTGCTACCAGCAATTATAAAAAAATAGCAGAAATAAGTCTAAAGAAAAATAAAATATACAATCTGTTTGACTCCATAGTAACCACAAAAGATGTAAAAAAAGGAAAGTCATTTCCAGACATATATCTTATGGCTGCTGACAAATTGTGTTTAAATCCAAAATGCTGTGCTGTATTTGAGGACACGCTGTCTGCCATCAAGGTGGCCAAATCTACAGGTATGACCGTAGTAGGTGTATATGATACATATTCACAACTTCAGTGGGAGAAGATAAAAGCTTGTGCAGATACAACCATATTTAAATACTCGGATTTAATTAAAGCAATATAGTTTTCATTTTTGAGTACTGAATTGAATATACTAATATTAAAATAATAAACATGGAGAAATATGATGTTAGCTTTTTTATTCACAGTACTTGTAATTGCCGCCTCTGTGATTCTATATAATTTTCAAAATAAAATTTCATCACAGAGAAGACAGATATTGTCTTTAAAATATGAAAATGACAATTTAAAATCAAAAATATCAAAGGAGATTCCCAAAAAAATAAATGTCAGATACATTACCCCATCCCAAGTAAATGCACTAGTTGCTGTAAAAAGCAATATGTATTTGGCTCCTATTTCAAGTTCCAGTATAATAAATATTTTGGAAAAGAATACTTTATTAAGGGTTCATGACGGCATTGAAATTATGGACGAGTTCTGGTATGAAGTTTCTATCATAGACAGTTCCAGAATAAATTCTAAAGGATGGATAAAATCCAATTGTATAAAAATAAATTCATGAAATTCTGGCAGTCTGTAGCTGGCAAATAATTTTTAGGTTCAAATGGAGCCGTCGTTTTTCTCCATATGAGCCTTTAAGATCTAAATTTTAGAAATATATACCCTGATATATTTTTTTCTCTTTCATTCTTCTATCAATTTCATTTAAGATCTCCCATTTCTTCAAGCTCCATTTGGGCCCTATAAGTAAATCCCTGGGAGCATCACCTGTAAGCCTATGAATTACTACATTAGGCGGTATATTGCACAGTGTCCAGCACACCATATCTATGTATTCATCTTCTGTCATGAACTTCAGCTTTCCATCATTGTACAACCTAACAAGAGGAGTGTTTTTCATCAAATGAAGCAAATGAATTTTTATTCCCTGTATATTCTGGTGCGAAATATATTTTACCGTATTCATCATATCAGCTTTGTTTTCACCAGGTAGACCCATTATTATGTGTACTACAACATCAACTCCTATTTTTCTAAGTGAAACTACTGCCTTCTCAAAAGTTTTTAATTTATATCCTCTATTTATTACTTCCGCAGTATGATCATTCGAAGTCTGAAGACCAAGCTCCACCCAGGTATAAATTTTTTTATTAAATTTTTGCAGCAGATCCAGGACTTCCCGGCCGAGACAATCCGGTCTCGTAGCTATAGCCAGTGCCACTACACCATTTTGATTTACAGCTTCATCATATTTTTCTTTAAGTACCATTACCGGGGCATAGGTATTGGTATATGCCTGAAAATATGCTATATACTTTCCACTTTTCCATTTCCTGCTCATCATCTGCTTTATACTCTCAAACTGATCTTTTATTGACATATTCCTATTTCCTGCAAAATCTCCCGAACCTTTATTGCTGCAAAATATACACCCTTCCCTGCTTATGCTTCCATCTCTATTTGGGCAAGAGAATCCCCCATTTAAAGATATCTTAAAAACTTTGCATCCAAACTTTTTCCTCAAATAATAATTTAGACTGTAATATGCTTTGTCACCCCACTGCATTTTCAAATCCTGTCCTTCCTAAAAATACAAATATTAAAATCATTCCAAATGAAATTATATCATATTTTTACGGCTTTAAAATTTCTCAAATCCAATTCCCATTCCCCAATTATTTTAGGAAGTTCCTCATTATTATTGTTCTTGGACACAACATCAAAACTTAATATTCCTTCATCAAAAGAAGAAAAAATCACATTTACTTTGTTAAGAGGAAATTCTTTTTCAAATTTATAACTTATCATATCCCCGGAATCCGTTTTATACACCCGTATACAATTTCCTATAGTATCACTGCTGTATTGAACTGCAATAAATTTTTCATCTGGAGAGAAAGTCAAAAATTCAACTTTGGAATCTTTTAAAACATCGAGATCAGTTATGTCTTTACCTATGGGTTTATTTTCCTCTTTCTGATCATTTTGCTGATCTCCACCTGAATTACCCTGCTCTGACGAGCCCCCTCCCTGTTCATCTGAATCCTGAGATTGGGTTTGCATGCTCTCATTTATTCTAATTATTCCTATATAGGAGTCCTTGGAATAAGTTACCACAGCCATACGATCACCATCATAGGAAAAATTTATAATACCAAAATTACTTTTGGGAACGGGAACCTTATACACATTTGCCTTATCATCTTTGCTAAATACATAATTGGGCATACTTCGAATATCTGTTACTATATTTATACTCACGTCATTTTTATTTCTCATCTTTAACTTATTCTTTTCCACAAATGCCTCTCTGTCCGTTACATTGTTGGTTTCATCAATTTTGTAGTCATTGCCTTCTTTTATCACCTTTATAGAATACTCGTCTAAAGCAGCAAATGGCTTACTCAAGTCAGCTCTTGCAACCTTCATTTTTAAAATTCCGGACTTTCCAACTTCACTGCTGTCAGTCAAATTATACCCTAAAATTCGTAAATTTCTACCTGTCATATTCGGTTCATTTTTCAAAAGATCTTTGGAATATAATTTTTTAGCATTTTCCATATCATTCTTCATAAGATATTTCATATAGTTATCTGCTGTGTTGGCTGCAGATTTCATATCAAAATTATTGCTTGCATTTTTTGTATTATTTCCCCTGTTCAAACCACAACCTGATATCGATATTATGATACAGAAAAAAACTATAAGGAAACTCATCTGATGAAATAAAAACTTTTTTTTCATGTGCTTTCTACCACATCCAGTTGTATTGCAGCAGAAATTCACCCCTTTCAAAATGTATTCATCCTTCTTTATAAATTATATTTTCCCCTTAAATAAAATTTTAATTTATAATTCATTATTTTCATATCACATTTATATAATTATATTAGCAATGATTTATTCTAGGAGGTATACTTCTTTGAAGAAAAGAATATTTTTGATTTTCCAGATATCTGCCGTTTTCATAGGTACGGTAGTCGGTGCAGGGTTGGCATCAGGACAAGAAATAAGCCAATTTTTCACCCAATACGGCTATAAAAGTTTTTTGGGTATATTAATCTGCTGTATTGTATACATAACAATGTCTATTATAATAATTAATTTAAGTATAAAATATAAGTTGAATTCCTATGACGGGCTTATACTTTTAGTAAGCCCCGGCTTTTTAGGTCTAGTGACAAATTTTCTAACCACCTTTTTTTTGATTGGAAGTTCTTCAATAATATTGGCAGGAAGTGGAGCTCTAATTCACCAGTACTTTGGCATATCAAGATGGATAGGCATATTTTTTATGGCATTTATATCCGCAGTTGTCCTATTCAGAGAAACTAAAGGTCTCATAGAAATAAATTCAATAATAGTACCTTCTCTCATAATTGTGATACTGACTTTGTTTTTGTTATATCTGATCTTTTACAGAGACATAGATCTGTCCCTCATAAAAAATATACCCTACCGCAAAAATAACTGGCTTTTATCTTCATTAGTATATTCAGGTTTTAATATACTCTGCTGCAGTGGTGTACTTGTACCCTTAAGTCTTTCCATCAATAGGAAAAAAAGCCTCATAGCCGGGGCCATCATAGGATCTTTGGGACTTACTTTTCTGGCTTTTATAATAAATTTTCTACTAATTTTAAATATACCCTATATATTCAAATATGAAATCCCGCTGCTTTATATTGCCAATAGATTTGGTAAGTTATTTCAAACAATGCTTCTCTTTATAATCTGGCTTGAAATGTTTTCCACAGAAGTATCTGATATATACAGCGTAAGTAAGAATTTTCAGGAAATATTTAATATATCATATAATAAATCAGTAATTTTAATCATTTTAATTGCAATTCCCATATCCCAAGTTGGCTTTATAAATCTAATTTCCTTTTTATATCCGGCTTTTGGTGTAGTTAGTTTTATATTTATATTACAATGCATAATTTTCTATATAAAAGATTGCCGTAAATAAATTTCACAAGTTTCTTTACAAAGCGGAAAATATATTTTAACATATTATTATATCGAATACGAAAGAAGTGTTATCATGCTGGATACCCTTAAAAATTGTAAACTCTGTCCTAGAAATTGTAATGCAAATAGGTTACAAGGACATACTGGTTTTTGCAGTGCCGGTACAGACGTAAAAATAGCCAAAGTTTCTCTTCACAAATGGGAAGAACCATGTATTTCAGGAAATAGAGGATCTGGTACCATATTTTTTTGTCACTGCAATTTAAAATGTGTTTTCTGTCAAAATTACAGCATAAGTGCTGGAAATGTAGGTAAAGAAATATCTATAGAAAGGCTCAGCGATATATTCCTAGAGCAGCAGAACAGAGGTGCACACAATATAAATCTAGTTACTCCCACCCATTACATACCTCAGATAATTCAAGCTCTTGACATAGCTAAGTCAAAAGGGCTTGCTCTGCCCATACTTTTCAATACAAACAGCTATCAAACCACAGAAGCGCTAAAAATTTTAAAGGGATATGTAGATGTCTATCTTCCTGATTTAAAATACTTCAGCGACAAATATGCAGTGAGATACTCCAATGCACCTGACTATTTTGCTTTTGCTTCAAAGGCTATAATGGAAATGTACAGCCAGGTGGGTAATCCGGTATTCAACAGAGATGGACTCATAGTAAAGGGAGTGATAATACGACATCTTATGCTTCCCGGGTTACTTTTTGATTCCAAAAAAATAATAGACTATATTTACAATACCTATGGAAATTCAGTATATATAAGCATAATGAACCAATACACCCCTATGTATCATGCTTACAAATTTCCGGAAATAAATAAGCCGTTAAATCCCGGACATTATGACTCACTTATAAATTACTGTATTTCTCTCGGTATAAAAAATGCATTTATTCAGGAAAATGGTACCTGCTCCAGGAATTTCGTACCTGATTTCAATCTACAAGGCGTCTAAATTTTATATCTATCCAATTCTGATTTAAAGGATTCTGTTATCTTTTTAAATTGACCTATATTACTCATAAGTTTTTTAATCTCATTGGTATAATTGGACACGCTGGCACTAACTTCCTCAGAAGATGCAGAGTTTTCTTCTGCAATTGCTGCCAGGGATTCCATGCTACTGTATATTCCAGATATAGAATCCGATTCTTCAGTTAATTTATTTATAGTTTTTATCATGGAAGAAGATACTTTCTCAATAGAATTTGTAGCCTCATAACTTATATTTCTGGCATTTTCAAGTTTGTCACTTCCTAAACGCAGGACGTCAAACTGTTTTTCTATACTTTTTACCAAGTTTTCTATATCCTCTACAAATTTAACCAGATTGGAATTTATATCTTCTACGGCATTTTGGGATTGCTCCGCCAGGTTTCTCACTTCCTCGGCCACTACTGCAAATCCCTTGCCCTGCTGACCGGCACGGGCAGCTTCAATAGAGGCATTTAAGGCAAGTAAATTAGTCTGTTCCGAAATTCCTGAAACTATGGAAACTATACCAGTTATGTCCTTTGCTTTTGTCTGTAGCTCAGTTCCCTTATCTCTAACTTTTTTAAAACTTTTCAAAGTACCCAGTATATTTTTGCTAGTACTATCCACATTTTTATAACTATTACCTATCTTACCCATGGATTTTTCAAGTTCCAGTTTATTACCATTTTCATTCTTTACTATAGTTTTTAGATTTTCAATATTGTCATTTAAAACAGACACCACTTTTTCCGTACTCTCCGCTTGATTTACTGCACAATTAGCTACCTGTTCCACCACATCAGATATTTCACCCGAAGTACTGTTCATTGAATTGGATATTTTATTTATATTTGATACGAAAGTGTTCATCTCATCCGTTACACCCTTAAATCCCACAAAGTCTGACTTAATTGTCTTTTTGTGCTGTTTCAGAAGAGCATATATATCTTCGAAGAAATCATTTGTCTCTATATCTCCTTCTTCTATATAACTATTTTTATTGATTCTATTTACAGTGTCCATTATAGTAAGTCTTGGTTCCATAAGAATGGATCCAGATATGTAAGACCCCAGAAAAGCTATCAATGAAATTATTATGGCCTTTGGTAGATTATTTAATCCCAGCATTGGAATAGCTGCTGCCAGACATAATATAAAACTAAATATACCGATTTTCATCCCAATATTTTTTATAAACCCAAAGGAAAGAAATTTATTGAATTTATAGCTTTTTTTATAATAGATATCTTTCTCAAAAGTAAATTTAAACTTTACAGAATCAGCTGTCTGTTCAATCTTTTCTATACCAAGCTTTTCCCCAAAGAATTTAGCACTCCCCTCTATCAAACCCATAAGATAATCAAACATAGCCCTTTTAGATTTATATTCAAATACTGCCGTCCTTGCTGACGTGGGATTTATCACCACAAGAGGCGGTTTTGCTCCTGGAAATTTTTTTGTCATAACTATATGTACATCAAACATTGATCTAAAAAATGAATACAAGTTTTCATGTTTAAAGAAAGCTGGATAATCTTTATAAAAAGCATTTATATTATCAAGTCCTATTTTCTTCCACAGTATTTCCACATCTTCCTTATTATCCTTCGCTATGATCTCAATTATCTTTTTTATATCTTTATCTTTTACATTTTCAATTGGTGAAAATATTTTAGATGCTCCCCATCCAATCTTATCCATAGCAGTATCTACAGTTTTATCTCCATAAAGCTTTCTACACGTCCTCATCCATGTGGCAACTACAGTACCTTTCATCTTTTATCCTCCTCTTAGGTAATCATTATCTATATAAAAGACTAGCCTACAAAATGATCTCCAATTTATCCAATTTCACAATTACCTTCAGATCTTTAATCTTCATGCTTTCTGTTCTTACAGTATTATTACCGCTTATAAGAAGCACTTTACTGCTATCCAATTTTTTTATCTGCCTTACTTCCCTGCTTCCTTTGTACTCTACTAGGTATATGGAATTGTCGTCAATTTCCCCTGTAATATGTGCAAAAGCTAAATCCCCTTTCCGTATTCTAAAGCCCTCCATATCATCACTTTCAACTTTCAAATACAAAACTTTATCCTGTGCATATCCTTCTATTTTATTGTCAATCAAGGGAAGCTGTCTATACCCAATGGGTTTATCCATCCTATATTTATATACGGGTACTTTTTTCAAAACAGATCCAAAGGCTTCATTCCAAATATCCTTAACTTTCTCCTTCTTATTAGGTATCGAAGAAAATTCCTTTTCCTTTACATCATATACCTGTTCATCAAATGACATAGTTAAATCGTTCATATCCTTACCCAGAATTTTAGAGATTCTATCTATTATACTTTGATTTGCTATTTTTTTCCCAATCTCCACTTCATTTATAAATCCCTCAGAAACCCCAATTTTCTTGGCAAGTTTTTTTTGACTAATTCCCGCTTGAATCCTCGCAGATTTTATTTTTTCTCCTATCCTACTCATTTTTTTCCCTCCTGCCGCTGTAGGTTATACGCATCACTTTATTAACACCTATAACAATCAACTTAAAACTGCATCAGTTAAAGTCCCTATTATTTTTCTTGAACCATGCCCTTTCTTGAAGAAGATGACTCAACAGATATTTAAAGTTCCAATTCCTGGAAGTCTTGGTTATTACAGCTAAAATAGGCATATTGTCCATCTTAACTTTCAACTCCTTCATGACTCCGCTCATCTGTTTATCTGTGAGACAGTTAAACAATATCACCTTCTCATCTAAAGAATATGACTTGTCCTGCTCTTCCAACTGTCCCCCCAAACTTCCCTCAAGTATGTCTTTTATTTTTAATCCCATCATATTATCCTTTATGATTTTAAAATCATGGATATTGAATTCTTTGCCTATATTTTTTATAATCTTATCACCATTTTTATCAAATCCATATAAAAGTATGGTTTTATTATTTTGTAGAGACATAATTAAACCTCCATTTCAAATTATAAATCAAATAAATAATCTAACTGATCTTCTCCCTTAAAAGTCTATAACTCAATTTTATTATATCCTGACTATTCATAGAATTAAATATTTTTACACTTCCCAATCTGCCTGTATTTTTGTTTACAATATCGTATTTAACCAATTGTCTTTTAAGTTGCTGTACAGTACCTTTGCTGCCATCTATTATAGGCGTATCGTCACCTACTATCTTGGATATACTTTCTTTTATAAAAGGATAGTGGGTACACCCCAGCACCACAGCTGCTATTCCCTGTTCCTTCAATGGGATAAGTTTTACTTTTAGATAATCCTCTATTTTTTTACCTCTTATTATTCCCTGTTCAATAAGTTCCACCAATCCAGGACAGGGAAGTGGTTTTATTGTTGAATTTTTATTATACTTCTTCATAAGATCATTGAATTTTTCTTCTGCCAGTGTCATATTAGTTGCCATTATAACTATTTTTCCCTTTCTGCTGAATTCCACAGCTGGTTTCAAAGCTGGCTCTATGCCTATTACCGGCATATATTTACTATATTTTTCCCTTAAATCTATTATAGCTGCACTGGTTGCAGTATTACAAGCAATAACCAGTGCTTTTATATCCTTTTTTAACAAGAATTCCACAGCATTAAGTGTAAGCTCCCTTACATTTTCTACAGTTCTAGTACCATAAGGTGCCCTCTTTGAATCACCAAAATACACAAAGTTTTCATTTGATAAAATTTTAACAGCCTCTCTTAAAACACTTATACCACCTATTCCAGAATCGAAAAAACCAATTGGCCTGTCTTCTGATTCCATTCTATCACCTCATTAATTACAATAAATAATATTTTGCCATTTATATTATATATTATAGATTTAAAGTATACAAATATTAAAATATGTGTATAAATATACAATATTTATATATTGGCAATATTGCAATTTCAAGCTTAAATACCTTCAAAATATGTTGACATATACAGATATTAATTATAAAATCATAGGTATATAAAATTTACAGTAATCAGAGTATTAAAATACTCTCGTAGTTCACAGGAGGGAACAATATGTTAAAAGATCTGATCTATGTATTACCTGAAAAAATGCACTCGGAAGAAAATTTAAAAAAAATATTAACTTCTCATCCAGAAATAAAATTTGTATCCCTAATCGGTATAGACCTTTCTGGAAATGATACAGACGAAAAAATCCCCATCAAAATCCTTCTCAAGGATATAGGCGCTTTCTTAAAAGGCGCAATTCAAACTGACGGCTCATCTGTAGTACTCCCTGGAATTGCCAGCTTAAATAACGCAAAAGTGGATATGGTATGCGATTTAGATGTAAACTGGTACGTAGAATACAACAATGACAACAAAGATACCGAAACCGGAAAACCTATTGGAACTTTGAGAATTCCCTGTTTTCTATATCATGAAAATAAAGCTGTAGACTCAAGGTACACGCTGAAAAACTGTATACAACATTTCAAAACAAATCTTTTAAACTTATTCAAAGAATATCCACAATCCCTAACTCCCTTTAATATAAAATATGAAGATATAGATGGCATAGTTGCAACATGCGCTACAGAATTGGAATTTTGGGTAAAAACACCTAACGATCAAGCTGAGATCGAGGAGCTTTCTACATCCCAGGTACTCCAAGAGCAATATTGGACTAGAACAAAAGGTGTAGTAAGAACAGCTTTGGAACAGACCATTCTCGCCATGGAATTATATGGTTTAGAACCAGAAATGGGACACAAGGAAGTAGGCGGTGTAAAGGCTAAAATTGATCAATCAGGAAATTTCAATCACATAATGGAACAGCTGGAAATAGATTGGAAATATTCCACTGCTCTACAATGTGCCGATAATGAGCTCCTGGTAAAAAGCATAGTTAAAGAAACTTTTAGAAATAACGGTCTTGAAGTTACTTTCCTTGCTAAACCCGTAGATGGGGTAGCCGGCAGCGGTGAACACACTCACGTAGGGTTGGCCTTGAAACTAAAAAATAATAAAATGATAAATTTATTTTCTTCAACTAAAGACAGTTTCTTAAGTGTATTCGGATATTCTTCCGTAATGGGAATACTCAAAAATTATGAAGTAATTAACCCCTTTGTTTCCTCTACAACAGATGCACTTAGAAGGTTAAAACCGGGATTTGAAGCTCCTGTTTGTATTGTAACTTCCATAGGACACTCCGTTGATATACCTTCAAGAAATAGAACGGTACTCATAGGTGCAATAAGAGATTTGAAGAATCCTATGGCCACACGATTTGAACTGAGGTCACCAAATCCACGCACTAACACTTACCTTACTTTAACCGCACTTTATATGGCCATGATGGATGGTATAATATATGCCTTAAAAAATAATAAAACTGAAGATGAACTTTTATCTGAGCTCTCTAAGAAACCCGGTGAAGATGCAGATTACCTGGAAAAAGATAGAGCATATAGAAGTGAAGAAAATATCTTCGAGGATTTTACCGATGAAGAAAGGGAAAAATTCTTTGGCAAGGCTCCTGCCACTGTGTATGACAATCTTTCCGCTATTGACAAATACCCTGAAAAAAAAGCTGTACTAATTAAAGATAATGTATTAAATGATAAATTGATAAATAGTTTTAAACTAGGTGCTATAAAAAGGTGGTTGATAGAGATAAATCATAGAATCATAAATGAATTCTGCGATGAAATAAGAGGCTATAAAATGCTTCATTCCATAGATAAAGCCCTTGATTTAGATGTAGCTAACTGGATGAAGATAGAAGATCTAAGACACTATCTGATGAAAGATTCCTATTCTAAAAAAAGTTTATTTTCTAGAATAAGAATTGCATCTAAAAACAAAAATTATGAAGAAGTTTCCAAACTTCAAATAGAAGCAGAGGAAAAAATGTCCCAATTGAGGCATCTGTATTCAACTTATAAGAAAAACTTGCTGGACATTTAAATATATTAAAAAGGAGTGCTGTAAAACTATTTCAAAAAATAGTTTTACAGCACTCCTTTTTAATATATAAGCAAATATTCTAGAAATCTCTCAACTGAAAGCTTTTTATAAGCATATCCCTTTTATTATTTATAGGCTTCCACAATGCTATTCTATCAATTCGTGCCATTTTATAAACATTTTTTTCCTTCAAACTTTCACAGGCAGCCGAGTATTCTTTAGAACTCCATTCCCTGATGGCATAATTGGTATTGGCAAGGGAAATATGAAGATCCCATTTACTTATATCTCTTCTAACATTAAACTTGTACATTCTCAACCTCTCATTTATCTGTCTAGCCAATCTCACGATATAACCTTTACTCTCAACTTTCAAGTTTACAGATTTATAAGGAGGTTCAAAACAAATGGCCCCATTTATTTCCACCTTAAATTTTTTATACGGTTTTAATATCCCTGCAACAATTTTGCTGAGCTTATCTATATCAGGATTTTCCACAACTTCGAGAGTTATATGTAAAACTGGCATATTTTTATACAGCCTATATTTTCTGCATATATTTCTTTGTATACGTTCAATATATGAATAAGAATCCTTATCGAACAAAGCCACCAAGTAGTACTTCATTATTCTCTCAATCCCCCAAAATAATATTATTATGTAAATGTACATTTTACAACATTATATCATAGAATCATAAACTTCATAATGTCAAAAATTTCAATAATTTTTCAGTATATAAAACACTCAATGGTGAAAAAATATTATTGTTCTAAAATTTATAAAAAAGAGGTGCTTTATTATGAATACCAATCACAACAACAGCATTGGATGTATAGTTAATGAATGCAAATTTCATGCAAAAGATACCAATTATTGTACACTTGACAAAATACGTGTTACAAAACACGAATCAATGGCTAAAGATGTTCAGTGTACTGATTGTGGAAGTTTCATGAAAGAATAGCTTCCTTGAGATATTTGTCCATTTAAAATAACTAATAGTATTACACATAAAAATCCAGTTTTAAGAACAATAAAACTGGATTTTTATTTAATTTTTAAAAATAATTATTTGAAACCCACGTCCTTGTTTTATATTTTAAAATTTTATGTTAAAATAGCATAGAGTTATGATATAATAAATTTTGTGTAATATGTGTAATATGAATTAAATTTTGAGATTTTCTAAACTTTATATAAATACAAATTTGTGATAAGGATGGATATATGAATGGATAAATTGGTAATTAATGGTGGTAATTCCCTTTCTGGTTCTATAGAAATTAATGGTGCAAAAAATGCTGCTGTTGCAATATTACCGGCTTCGATAATGGCAAGCAGCGGCGTATCTTCAATTGATAATATACCCGACATAGAAGATGTACATTGCATAGAAAGAATTCTAAAAAGTTTGGGTTGTAAAATAAAATCAGGTAAAAATTCAGTAGTAATAGATAGTACTACTATAAACAGTATAGAAGCAAACACAGATGATGTCCGAAAAATGAGGGCTTCCTATTACCTTATAGGCGCTCTGCTGGGAAGATTCAAAGAGGCTAAAGTAGAGCTGCCAGGCGGATGTCCCATAGGAGTCAGACCAATAGATCAACATATAAAAGGATTTGAAGCTTTGGGTGCTAAAGTGGAAATCAAACATGGATGTGTATTAGTAAAAGCTGACAAATTACTTGGAACTAATATATTCTTCGATGTAGTAAGCGTAGGTGCCACTATAAATGTAATGTTAGCCGCTACCCTTGCCGAAGGTGTAACTGTTTTAGAAAATGTAGCAAAAGAACCTCATGTAGTGGACGTAGCAAACTTCTTAAACAGCATGGGGGCAAATATAAAGGGTGCCGGAACAGAAGCAATAAGGATCGTAGGTGTAAAAAAATTAAAGGGATGCTCTTACAGTGTCATCCCAGATCAGATAGAAGCAGGTACATATATGATTGCCGCTGCAGCCTGCGGTGGTGAAGTAGTAGTTCAAAATATCATACCCAAACATCTGGAGTCAATATCGGCAAAACTTATAGAAATGGGTGCCCAGGTAATAGAAGATGGTGATTCCATCACTATAAAGTCCCATGAAAGATTAAAGGGGGTAAATGTCAAGACCCAACCCTATCCTGGCTTTCCTACAGATGTACAACAGCCTCTCAGCGCACTTTTAACCATAGCTAAAGGTAGAAGTATTATAAACGAAAGCATATGGGAAAGCAGATTCAAGCATGTAGATGAGCTAAAAAAAATGGGTGCTCATATCAAGGTAGAAGGCAGAACTGCAATTATAGACGGGGTCAATAAATTAAGTGGTGCTGTAGTAAAAGCCACAGATCTGAGAGCTGGTGCTGCTATGGTTATAGCCGGCCTCATTGCGGAGGGAACTACTGAAGTTTTAAATATTGAACATATTGACAGAGGATATCCAAATATAGAAGACAAATTTAGTGCATTAGGTGCTGATATAAAAAGAGTATCTTATTCAAAATAATATTTTAGGGGAGACTTTTAACATGATTTTTTGTTCTTTATACAGCGGCAGCAGTGGAAATAGCATATTTTTGGCGTCTCACCATACTAAAATCTTAGTAGATGCAGGTCTTTCCGGAAAAAGTATAGAAAAAGGTCTTACAAGAATTGGTTATAAAGCTAATGAAATAGATGCAATATTAGTTACTCACGAACATATTGATCATATTAAGGGAGTGGGAGTCCTATCCAGAAAATACAATATACCCATATATGCAAATTTTCTTACATGGAAGGCCATGATGAAATCCATCGGCAAGATAAAAGAAAATAATATTAGGGTGATTACTAAAAATACCATAAATATAAATGATATGGATATAACAGGTTTTTCTATATCCCATGATGCTGTTGATCCCTATGGATATGCCATTGATTGTCATAATAAAAGGGCCTGTATAGCAACAGATTTAGGATTTATTCCAGAGGAAACCAAATCCATACTCAAAAATTCTGACGTGATACTTTTAGAGAGCAATCATGATGTAGAAATGCTAAAGTTCGGTCCCTACCCTTATGAATTAAAGAGAAGAATTCTAGGCAAAAAGGGTCATTTATCCAACGATGACTGTGGAAAAGCTATATTGGATATCTTAAATAGCAGTAAATTCAAAAGGATTGTCCTAGGACATTTAAGCAAGATAAACAACTATCCTGAGCTAGCTTACCAAACTGTAGCAGCCACTTTAAGCAGTGCTGGCGTAAAATTAAATGTAGATGTGAATGTATCTACTGCAAAACGTAATGAACCCAGTAATTTTATAAATTTTTAGTAAAAGGGTGGTAAAATACATGGGAAGGTTTTTTAGCATTTTATTGTGCTTTTCAATCGTATTTTTTAGCTTGACAACAACTGCCTGTGAAAAAAAAGATAATCTAAGTATTAACAATAAACAGAAAGAAAAAAATATAGCTCTCTCAAACGAGAAAGAAAATTTAATGGATTTGGATATTTATTTTAATTCTTCAAGTAATCCCGATACTGTTAAAATGACAAAAGAAAGTAGAGTTATAAAAGAAGATGAATTATTAGCAGAAACAATAGTAAATGAATTGATAAAGGGTCCTTCTGTAAACAGTAAATTAACTCCCATACTTCCTCGAAACAGCAGGATTATGAGTATATCCATAAAAGACAACATTGCTTATTTGAATTTAAGTAAGGAAGCCAATGTCAAAATGACTTCTACAGAAGAAGAAGCTTGTTTAAAAAGTATAGTTTTTTCTCTTGAACAACTTCCGACCATAAAAAAAGTTAAAATTCTTATAGATAATAAAGATTCTAATATCTGGGGAAACAATTTTAATTTATCCAAGCCACTCGATAGAAATAACATTGAAGAATTTAAAAAACGTTAATTTATTATTTTTGATTTTGAAAGGAGGTTTCTGCTGTTAACTAATACAGCAAAATAACATATGAGTTTATATAAAGAATGGACAAATACTGTAGTAGATTTTGTAAAAACGAAGGGTGAAAAAGCCTTCTGGAAGGAATACGGTTCCATTGAAAAAGACATCTATACGCAAATTTTATCAGAACACATTACTAAAATAAATGGAACAATAGAAAATTTAGCTGAAAATTTTAAAATATCACCAGTCCTCTTCACAGGATTTTTAGACGGAATAAATCAAAGCATAAAAAAGCCCTTGGATTTAGAAGATTTAGAAAGGAATTCAACCGTTGATGCAGAAATTGATTTTGAAAGACTATATTACAATATGTTAGATGCAAAGGCAAGTTACTTATATAAACTTCCTCAGTGGAATTCTATATTCTCAAAGGAAAAGAGAAAAAATATCCATAAAAAATGGGCTTCCTCTAAAACAATAGTTAATAAAACCAAAATTGGAAGAAATGATCCCTGCCCCTGTGGAAGCGGTAAAAAATACAAACAATGTTGTGGAAAAAATAATTAATAAAAATAAGGTTATTATTTTATTATAAGGGAGTAAACTTTTCTAGTTCTTTAAAGTTTACTCCCTTATAATTTATATGTTATTATCTAAATACAAGATATATTTACTTATCTCTAAATAAAGAAAGGAAAATTTATATCACTATGATGAACAAAAGAAATTTCTCTATAACCCTGATCATATTAATTCTTGTTTTTGTATTTATTTACTTTAAAAGTCCTCTTAGGGCTAACAAAAATTATCCTATAGTAACAGGAACTTTCATACAGCTGGACATGACACAAAACTGGAATAATGATAAATGGAAAAATGAATTGAACTATCTTAAGAACAACAAAATGAAGTATATAATATTGACAAACGCCTCCCAAACCAAAGGCAGCACCACCGATACATACTACAAAAGCAGTATCTCTGGATATAAAAAAATATATGGAAATATAGATCCCATAGAATTATGCTTGAAAAATGCAGAAAATTTAAATATGAAAGTCTTCATAGGACCTAATTTTAATGCTGAATGGTGGCAGATACCTGCAGACAATTATTCCTGGCTCAATTCGCAGATAGAAAGGTCGAACGTTATAGCTGATGAATTATATAAAAAATATCATTCCAAATATCCAAGAGCCTTTTATGGATGGTATTTTCCCTATGAAATCGACAATGCCAAATACACTAAAACAAGTCAATTTAAAAATTTGGCCAATGCAATCAACATTCACTTAAATTACCTTAATTCCAAAAAAGAACGTCTTCCTATATTACTATCACCTTTTATAAATTCATCAGCAGGTACAGCCAAGCAATATTCTTCAAATTGGCAGTATTTATTTTCAAAAACCAATTTCAAAAAAGGAGATATATTTTGTCCTCAAGATTCTGTAGGAAGTGGTCGATTAAATTTAAACGAGGTTAATTCATGGTACACTGCTCTGAGAAAATCAATCTCTAAAAAACCCGGCATGTTATTTTGGGCAAATGCTGAAAATTTTGATTATATAAATAATTCCAGTGTTCCTCTAGATCGATTTTTAAAACAGCTCACATTGGAAAGTCCCTGTGTGGACAATATAATATGCTTTTCGTACAGCCATTACTACAGCCCCAACAACATAGACAAAGGATTTAATCAGGCGTATTCTTATTATGTAAAAAGTGGAAAACTACCTAAAGAAAAATTGGATACTCCACAGAATTTAAGTGTAGC
Organism: Clostridium lapidicellarium; assembly: GCF_041224415.1. Lineage (NCBI taxonomy): Bacteria > Bacillati > Bacillota > Clostridia > Eubacteriales > Clostridiaceae > Clostridium > Clostridium lapidicellarium. The sequence continues at coordinate 56,574 of NZ_JBGFFE010000006.1, forward strand.
AGCTGTAGAAAAAAATAAATTTAAAATAACCTGGTCTTCTCCCAAGAATACAAAAAACTTATGCGGCTATGAAGTATATCGAAACAATACCTTAATTTCAAGAATTGTACTTCAGAGAAAATATGGTGGAAATCCAAAAGAGTTCTCCAAAACCATAACAGATGTCCCACCACTAAATGAAAATACAAGATCTTACACTTATACAATAAAATCTCTGGGATTTTCAGGAAATGCCTCGAAACCGTCAAATGCTGTCACAGTAAGTGTTGATGTTATAAAAAAGCTTCCAAATTTAATTTCAAAAAATTGTAAATACACTCTTATACCCTCACCTCACGAAAAATACAGCGATATGAATCTTACAAAATTGACAGACGGTAAATATTCCCATGTAAACTCCGTAAAAAACAGTGCCTTTGTAGGGTGGTACAATGAGCCTATAGACATAAATATAGATTTAGGCAAAATAGAACCAGTACAGCAATTTAAAGTTGATTATCTCAGAGAACCTATTCCCTGGGCAGAGCTTCCTGAAAAAGCTTCCATAGGCATATCCGAGGATGGAGTAAATTTTACACCCATAGGATTGTTGAGAATACCTTCCATACCCTTTTCGGACAGGAATGGTTCAAAATATCCCATATATTTTACCTTAGACAAACCTTTAAATGCCAGATATATAAAACTTACTTCAGTCACCAAACCAAACTGCTACACTTTCATAGATGAGTTTGAAGTAAGAAATTTGTATTATAATCATTGACAACATACTTTTTAAATATTATAATCATAAAATAAAGATTCATGATATCAAATTATTTAAACTCATAATACAATACTATGAAGAGAAGAGTAAATATAGAATCCATTTAAAGCGAGTTGGTTATGGTGAAAGTCCAGCATGGATCTATATTGAAGAACATCTCGGAGTTTCTAACCAAAATCTTTTAAGAAAGTAGGCTTAGAGGCAGTCAACACCTTAAAGTGAAAGATAACAATATACCTGTTATCTTAAAGTTGGCCATATTTTTTGGCAAATTGGGTGGCACCGCGAACAAAAAGTCTTTCGTCCCTTTGAGGATGAAAGACTTTTTTTATTTCAAAACTTAAATTTAAAATATAAAACTAAACAAGGAGGATAACATGAAAACAACATTAGTAAAATCTCTATACAGAGAAAGCACAAAATTTTCAGGTAAAACCATTCAAATTTCAGGATGGATCAGAACCATAAGAGATTCAAAAACATTCGGATTCATAGAATTGAATGACGGATCATTTTTTAAAAATATTCAAATAGTTTTTGACAGCAAACTTGAAAACTTCAAGCAAATTGCAAAACTAGCTATTAATTCAACACTTCTAGTAGAGGGTGTATTCGTTCTTACTCCAGAAGCAAAACAGCCTTTTGAACTTAGGGCAAGTAAAATAGTTCTGGAAGGTAACTCCGATTCGGATTATCCGCTTCAGAAGAAAAGACATACTTTTGAATATTTAAGAACTATAGCTCACCTAAGGCCAAGAAGCAATACTTTTTCTGCAGTATTCAGAGTTCGTTCCATAGCGGCTTATGCTGTACATAAATTTTTTCAAGAAAGAGACTTTGTATATGCAAATACACCTATAATAACAGCAAGCGACTGTGAAGGTGCAGGCGAGATGTTTAAGATAACTGCACTTGATTTAAATAACATACCCAAAAAAGAAGACGGGACAGCAGACTTCTCCAAGGACTTTTTCGGCAAGGAAACATACCTGACTGTGAGCGGCCAGCTGTCTGCTGAAGCTATGGCTCTGGCTTTTAGAAATGTATATACCTTTGGTCCCACTTTCAGAGCCGAAGATTCAAATACAGCAAGACACGCCGCTGAATTTTGGATGATAGAACCGGAAATGGCCTTTGCCGAACTAAAGGACTACATGGATGTAGCTGAGGATTTAGTTAAATATATAATAAAATATGTACTTGAGAATGCTCCCGAAGAGATGGCATTCTTTAATTCCTTTATAGATAAAAACCTATTTGACAGATTAAATAATGTAGTTAATTCACATTTTGATAGGATAACCTATACAAAAGCCATAGATATTCTCAAAAAAAGCGGTCAAAAATTTCAGTATCCTGTAGAGTGGGGAATTGATCTTCAAACGGAACATGAAAGATATTTGACTGAAAAAGTATTTAAAAAACCTATATTCGTGACCGATTATCCAAAGGAAATAAAAGCTTTCTATATGAGACAAAATGAGGATGGGAAAACAGTAGCCGCTGCCGATTTATTAGTTCCAGGGGTTGGTGAAATAATTGGAGGAAGCCAAAGAGAAGAGAGATATGACATACTTGAAAAAAGAATAGAAGAACTCGGACTTAATGAAAAAGATTATTGGTGGTACTTGGAACTTAGAAAGTACGGTGAGACAAAGCATTCTGGCTTTGGATTAGGATTTGAAAGAATGATTATGTATCTAACTGGTATACCAAATATAAGAGATGTAATTCCATTCCCTAGGACTACTGGTTCTGCTGATTTTTAGAATAATAATCAAGTGAACATTTAAAACTTGGAGTTCAAATATGGTTAGTTTACAGTTAAAACTGGAAATTGCCTCTATTTGAACTCTTTTATTAACTTAAACGAGCTCCATGATCCAAATTCAGCCATCAAACTTCAAAAAATTTTTTGAAATTTTTGCTGTAACCGGTTGCACATTGTTTCAATATCTATCAAATTTAGTTAAAATATAATTAAGCGAAAAAAAGTACTTATCTAAAATTTTTTTTAGCATTTATAATCATAATAATAAATTATAGAAAGGGAGCCTATTTATGAATCTCACAAAATTATTTGAATTACAAGAAAATTTGGATCAGAGAATTAAAAAAAACATATCCGGTGATAAAAATTCTTTAATTTCAAAAAAAATTCTTGCACTTCAAGTAAAAATGGCTGAGTTAGCTAATGAAACCCGATGTTTTAATTTTTGGAGTAATGACAAAACCATAAATAGAAATCTAATTCTAAAAAGCTATATAAATTCCCTGTGCTTTATGTTAACTTTAGGTGTCGAGAAAGGATTCACAGATATTGAAATAAAAATAAAATCCAGTGAATATGATATGACGTCCCAATTTTTGAACTTATATATTGATATAAATGATTTTGTAATATCTTCTTCTAAAGACCACTACATAACTTTATTTGAAGATTTTATAAGTCTGGGAAACAAATTAGGATTTTCACCAAAAGAGATAGAAGAAGCTTATTATTACAATAATTCCGTTATAGCAAATAAATCCAGCTGCAATTAGCTTTCAGTATTCTCAAGATTTATTATCTTGAGAATATTTTTTATTTCTTCCACATTTTATAAATGAAACCGCTAAATATATAAATATATTATGGTTAAACTAAATTGCGGAGGGTGATAATTTATGCTTGGAATACTGTATTCAATAGTAGCTGGAATAAGTATGAGCGTTCAAGGTGTATTTAACACCAGGCTCAGTGAAAAGATAGGCCTTTGGGCTACAAATACACTGGTGCAGGGCAGCGGATTTGTAATAACATTAGCAGTAGTATTGTTATCCGGCAGGGAAAATTGGAACAATATAGGCAGCTGTAAAAAATTATATTTTTTAGGAGGTGCACTTGGAGTAATTATAACTTTTACCGTTATGCAGGGAATTAAATCTCTAGGTACAACCTATTCTATTTCAATAATTCTCGTATCTCAACTGTTGGCAGCAGCTTTAATTGACTTCTTGGGTCTATTTGATTCCGCAAAAATGAATTTTGCTTTCAATAAAGTAGCCGGAATAATAATAATGATCATAGGTATATTAGTATTAAAATGGAAGAACTGATAGATACTTTAAATTTATTAGACTAATTTTAAAAGTAACTATATAATTAATTAAGAAGCTTTAATCGATTAAAATTAAAACAGTTTTTCTTAGGGGGATGCTCAAAAATGGATTTTAAACAAATAGAAGCCTTTATAAATGTAGCCAAATTTAAAAGCTTTTCAAAAGCTGCGAACTCCATATTTTTATCACAGCCAGCTATCAGTTCTCATATTTCTATTCTTGAAAAAGAGCTAAAAGTACAACTTTTTGACAGGACTTCAAAGGAAGTGATATTGACTCCCGCAGGTGAGTCCTTTTTAAAGTTTGCCATAGAAATTCTAAACACACGGGATAAAGCCATAAATACTTTGGTAAATTTTAATAAAAATATAAACGGCAATCTCAGGCTAGCCGCAAGCACGACACCCTGCAATGCCATAGTACCTTCTTTAATAAAAAATTTTCACAGCAAATATTCTGAGGTGACTTTCGATGTTGTAGAGTTAAGTTCTGCCCAAATAATAAAAAGCATAATAAAATTTGACTGTGAAATTGGTTTCGTAGGAGAACCTGTAAATGATGAAAAAATTAAAAGTTACAAATTGACCAATGACGAACTAGTTATCATATCGCATCCTTCATTTAATATCCCCGACATCATAGATATAGCTTCACTTTTCCAATATAATTTTATACTGCGGGAGAAAGGTTCCGCCACCAGAAAAACCTTTGAAGACATCCTTCAAGAAAACGGATACAATATTTCTAACATAAATTCTTATTTTGAAGTAAACAGTCTGGATACACTTGTTCAATTTGTAAAAAATGGACTAGGTATAGCCGTGGTTTCAAATCAAGTATTCAGAGACTATATATCCTGGGGGATTATAAAAGAAAGCAGGTTGAAAAATATATCTCTAGGCAGGGCAATATATTTGATTTTGAGTTCTAAAAGGACACTTACTCCAACGGCAAAAGCCTTTTTTGATATGTGTAAAAAAACTTTTAACTTTAATATAAAATAACATTAAATACACATATATTATAATAATTATTATAATATAATATAAGTAATTTTAAGGGGAATATCATGTTTTCCATTAAAAATAAATTGGAATTTAATTTAAAAACATCATTAGCTAAAAACTTATACAAGAATTATAGAGTAATAATAGAATATACTGCACTTCCGAAGACAATAGAAAAAAAAATTAAAACATATAGAGGAAAATTAATTTACACTATACCGGCTATAAATTGCATAAGTGCCATTTTAACACCAAATGCCATAAGCAGACTAATAGAATTGCCCCAGGTAATTCATATAGGAGCTGACTGTTTTGCTCTATTATGTGCCAATAAAAGCATATTTACCTCAAACTCTATAGCACCCGGTGGAAAATATCGTCTTACTGGAAAAGGTATATGTATAGGTGTCGTGGACTCAGGTGTCTACCCCCATCCTGATCTTTTAAATCCCAAAAATAAGATCAGGAAATTCACAGATCTAATAAAAAAATATAAATATCCATACGACGACAATGGGCACGGAACTTTTATAAGTGGAATTATATGCGGAAGCGGCAATGAATCCAATGGAATATATAAGGGCATTGCCGAAAACAGCAGTATTTATTCCATAAAAGCTTTTAATTCACTTGGAAGGGGATTGGCATCAGATATCTTATTTGCCATTCAAATCCTACTAGATGAAAGTAAAGATAAAAACATAAAAATAATCTGCCTTCCCTTTGAGCTATGCGAGAATAACTATTTTATATTATCCCTGTTTGAAAAATTTTTTCAAATAGCAGCGGAAATGAATATAGCTATTGTAGTACCCTCAGGAAACTGCGGTAATTTTCAGGGAAGTATGAGAGGTATAGCTATCTTAAATAACTGTATAACTGTTTCTGGAATAGATACAAGTTCCAGGATTGTAAAACCTTATATTTACTCCTCCTGCGGACCTGTAAGCAAAATTGAAAAACCTGATTTGGCTGCTGCCTGTGTAAATATATGTTCTATAAATTCCAACATGGAATATATATCAGAAAGGGACGGGATGAAAATATACCCCAAGCCTTTGGAAGACCCATATACCAACTATACAGGCACTTCCTGCGCGGCAGCTTATATAAGCGGTATATGTGCCCTCTTGTATGAAAATAATCCCGAACTTACATTTAATGATCTCATATCACTTCTTAAAATATCCTGTGAACTTTTAAACATTCCCAAACGGTGCCAAGGTGCCGGTATAATAAATATAGATAAACTGCTCCCGTAATTTTGTACATTTGAACATTCAGTTATTATATGTTATCATATAATATATACTATTGTATAATAATAATTTAATCTAGGAGGCATTATTTATGTTAAGCAAAAGATTAGAAAAAGCTATAAACGATCAGATAAACTTTGAATACTATTCTGCCAATATCTATCTAGCCATGGAGGCATATTTTGCAAAACAAAATTTAAACGGATTTGTTAACTTTTTTAAGGTTCAAATACAGGAAGAAAATTTCCACGCGTCAAAATTCTTTGACTACCTAAATCAAGTAGGTGCCAACATAACAATAAAGGGATTCCCTGATCCAAAAAATGATTACAAATCACCTCTTGAAGTCTTTGAAGCTGCTTTAAAGCATGAACAAATAGTAACTTCAAGAATCAACAATTTAATGTCCATAGCTAATGAAGATAAGGATTTTGCTTCAATAGCTTTGCTACAGTGGTTTGTAAATGAACAGGTGGAGGAAGAAGATACATTTAACAATGCCATCCAGACATTAAAAAGGATAGGTGACAATCCAGCTGCACTTTATCTATATGATCAGGAACTTTCATCTAGAACTTTCGTACCGCCTACAAATACGCCATCTGCAGGTCAGAATCAATAAATATTTTCAACTATTAAAGATAAACTGCAGAGAATTAATTCATTATTCTCTGCAGTTTATCTTAATTTTAAATTACAAATACTTAATATCCTTTATATATATTCACTATATTATTAAGCTTGTTTCCCGATACATATCTTTTTAAATTATCATACATCATATCAAATCTTCTAGCGTCAACTTTTTCAGATATCCAAGAATTATGAGGTGTTATTATCACATTTTCAAATTCCCAAAGGGGACTTTCCACATCCAAAGGTTCCTTTTCCACCACATCTAGGGCAGCACCCGCTATCTTGCCATTTTTCACATTTTCTATAAAAGCTCCTTCGTCCATTATTGAACCTCTTGCTGTATTTACCACATAGACTCCGTTTTTCATAGCTTCAAAAGCAGTATTATCTATTAAATGCCATGTTTTTTTAGTATATGGAATAGTTATAACAACTATATCGCACAGTTTCAACATGTCATTCATATTTTCTGTAGAAAAGCATCTATTAAAATAGGGAACTTCCCTGCCTCTGGTATTCAGCCCCAAGATTTTCACACCAAATCCCGTAAGTCTCCTGGCAGCTTCTGTAGCTATACTTCCGGTACCAATAAACCCAACAGTTCTTCCGTACAGTTCAAGTATACCGGTATCCATTTTCCATAGCTTTTCCTGCTGATTTTTATAGAGTTTTTTGCTGTGTTTTAGCATTTCAAGTATTTTCAACATTATCCATTCACCCATAGGTATGCTGTATCCACCTTTATTGTTGGTGATCAATATATTATTTTTTCTAACTACATCCATGGGAAGCTGATCTATACCAACACTAAACAATTGTATCCATTTCAATTTTTTCATATTATTTATATCTAAAGTATCAAATGGATCATAACAGAGCAGTACTTCCGTATCTTTCATATTTTCAGTATAATGAGCTCCTTTTTCCCGCACAATGTTTACGTCATACCCTAATTTTCTTATATTATCAATATTTTTATCACCGAAATTACGAGTACACAATAATTTTATTCCCATGAAATCCACCTCTACTATAAAATATACTGATTTAATTTTTCTCCAGGAATTTTCCCATAAATCTAAATCTATTATATCTTTCTTCCAATAATTCTCCTCTTGAACGTTTCCTAAGTATGCCTACCTTCTCTATAAGTTCATCTTTTATAACCCTGGACATTTTCTTTACATCTTTTTGGGCACCACCTGCAGGTTCCTTTAATACTTTATCTATTATACCATATTTCTTTAAATCTTGTGCTGTGAGTTTCATGACTTCAGCCGCCTCTTTAGCTTTAGACGCATCTCTCCAGAGTATACCTGCAAATCCTTCCGGCGATAAAACAGAATATATGGAATTTTCAAGCATCCATACTGAATCAGCCACCGCAAGGGCGAGAGCACCTCCACTTCCCCCCTCCCCTATTATCAAAGATATAATAGGTACTTTAAAATTAAACATCTCCATTAAGTTTCTTGCTATTGCCTCTCCCTGACCTCTTTCTTCCGCATCCATTCCGCAAAAAGCTCCAGGAGTATCTACAAAGCATATAATAGCCCTGTCAAATTTATCCGCCTGTTTCATAAGCCTCAAGCTTTTCCTGTATCCTTCAGGTTTTGGCATACCAAAATTTCTCTTTATATTTTCCTTAGTGTTGTTTCCCTTTTGCTGGGCCACTACAGTTACAGGTTCACCGTCCAGCAGTGCAATACCTCCTACTACCGAAGGATCATCTCCAAAATACCTATCGCCGTGGAACTCTATAAAAGAATCAAATATATTCCTTATATAATCCAATGAAGTAGGCCTCTCTATCATTCTGGCCAAACTTACCTTTTTCCAGGCTCCTTTACTGTCAAGTTTTTTATTCAGTATTTTTTGAACCTTTCCCAATTTCTCCACATAAAAAACTTCCTTTCACTTAGAAAATTCGTCCATAAAAATTTCAAAATATTATCGGTTTCTGCTGTGAATCGATAATATTTTTCCTAAAGTGCTCTTCAAAATTTTTCTCGGGACTATTTTATCTACAAATCCATGTTCCAATAAAAACTCCGATCTTTGAAATCCAGGGGGAAGCTTTTGTTTTATTGTCTGCTCTATCACTCTCTTTCCTGCAAATCCTACAAGTGCATCAGGCTCAGCTAAAATTATATCGCCAAGCATGGCAAAACTGGCTGTGACTCCTCCCGTAGTCGGATCTGTAAGTACAGATATATAGAGAAGCCCTTTTTCATTCAACCTAGAAATGGCTCCACTTATTTTAGCCATTTGCATAAGCGAAAAAATACCTTCCTGCATTCTTGCCCCTCCGGAGGCTGTAAAAATAATCAATGGGAGTTCCAATTTTATAGCTTTTTCCACAGCCCGGGTTATTTTTTCCCCTACTACAGAACCCATACTCCCCATCATAAAATTACTGTCCATGACACATATTATCGAGGGTTCTTTAAATATAGTGCCCCGGCCAGTTATCACGGCATCTGCCATATCAGCTTTTTTTTGAATCTTTTTAATCTTATCTTCATATCCTTTAAAACCTATTGGATTATCCGAAGCCATATCCTTGTCGAACTCACAAAAACTTCCCCTGTCAACTGTGAACTTAATTCTCTCTCTTGCACTTATTCTAAAACAATGATTGCAGTACTGACATACGCCATAATTATTCTCCAAATCTTTTTTATACAATATTCTTCCGCAATTGCTGCACTTTACCCACGCACCGCTGGGTATACTCGGTTTTTTACTTGAATCATAATTTATATCATTTAAAGCCCTTTGACTTACTGTAATGTATTTTGTCTTTTTAAATAGCTTATCCAGCAAAATCTATCACCTCGCTTATCAGATCAACCTGGTCACCCAATTTTCTTAAAATTATTTTCTATAAATTTCGTATCATAGGTTCCTTTCATGAATTCTTCACTATTTACAATTTGAAATTGAAAATCTATATTTGTATGAACCCCTTCTACAATGAATTCCCCTAAAGCTCTCTTCATCTTGCATATAGCTTCTTCTCTATTTCTACCATATACTATAAGTTTTGCTATCATAGAATCATAATAGGGTGGGATATTATAACCTGAATAAACTGCACTGTCAACCCTCACATTAAAACCGCCCGGCATATACAGATCCTCTATTTTCCCCGGCGAAGGCATAAAACCTTTTTTTACATCTTCCGCATTTATTCTGCATTCTATAGAATGTCCATGGATTTTCACATCATCCTGGCAAAAATCAAGTTTTTCTCCTGCTGCAATTTTTATCTGCTCCTTTACTAGATCTATTCCCGTTACCATTTCAGTTATGCCATGTTCTACCTGTATACGCGTATTCATTTCCATAAAATAATAATTATTATTTTTATCCAAAAGGAACTCCACTGTACCTGCATTACTATAATTTACTGCTTTAGCAGCTTTCACAGCAGTTTTCCCCATGGATTTTCTGAGATTTTCATCAACCACTTTACTGGGGGCTTCTTCCAGTACTTTCTGGTTCCTCCGCTGCATTGAACAATCTCTTTCACCCAGATAGACTGTATTCCCAAAATTATCTGCAAGTATTTGAATTTCTATATGTTTGGGACTTTCTATGAATTTTTCCAAATAAACAGTATCATCACCAAAAGCCTCTCTTGCTTCTAATTTAGCATTTTCATAATTCTTTACAAGCTGATCCTCTCTATACACAACACGTATACCTCTTCCACCGCCTCCTGCCGAAGCTTTTATCATAACAGGATATCCTATACTTCTGGCTATTTTCATAAGTTCCCCATCTGAAGTTACGGCTCCTTTTGATCCGGGTACAGTGGGTATACCGCTTTTATTCATTATATCTCTTGCATTGGATTTATTGCCCATACTTTCAATGCACTCGGGAGAAGGACCTATAAAAGTTATATTGCATTCCCTGCATATGCTGGCAAACTTACTGTTTTCAGATAGAAATCCGAACCCAGGATGAATAGCCTGGGCGCCAGACAAAACAGTTGCACTTATTATATTATGTATATTTAAATAACTTTCTTTAGGTGAGGCAGGCCCTATACAAATGGCTTCATCTGCCAGTTGTGTATGAAGAGCTTTCCTGTCAGCTTCAGAATATACAGCCACAGTTTCAATTCCCATTTCCCTGCAGGCTCTAATTATTCTAACTGCTATTTCCCCTCTATTTGCAATTAAAATCTTATTAAACATTTTCTAAAACTCAACTCCCGACAATTAATTTTTGTCTTCTACCATAAAAATCAATTCAGCTTCTGCAGCTTTTTTATCTCCAACATACGCTTCCGCCTTTCCAACTCCTGCAGGTCCTTTAATCTTTATAATTTCCACCACCAATTTAAGTGTGTCCCCAGGTATTACCTTCCTTCTGAATCTCGCCTTTTTTATTCCACCAAAGAAGGCTATTTTATTTTTAAATTCCCTCTGGCTCAATATGGCTACAGCACCAGCTTGAGCCAGAGCTTCTATTATAAGCACCCCGGGCATTACAGGTTCTTCTGGAAAATGTCCTGAAAAAAAATACTCATTTCCACTAACATTCTTATAAGCTACAACTTTTTTTCCTGGTTCCATATAAGTAACCTTGTCTACCAGTAAAAATGGATACCTATGCGGAATAATCTGTTTTATCTCCTTTAAGCCAAAATTTACATTAAATTTATCCTCATCCATATATTTTCCTCCTCTGGGAAGATCAATTTCTCAAGATTACAATTATCTTTAATTATCAGTCCTTATCTTAAAAAGCGGCTGCCCGTACTCCACCATTTGCTCATTTTTAACCAAAATTTCCGATACTTCTCCGTCTACTTCACTCTGGATTTCATTCATAAGCTTCATAGCCTCTATTATACACAGTACATCACCTTTCTTGACTTTAGAACCCACACTGACAAATGAAGGTTTGTCGGGATTAGATGAACTATAAAAGGTACCTACGACAGGCGATGTGACAATCTTAACATTCCTGGCATCATTTTTCTTTTCCACTTTATCTGGTTCAAGCCTACTCACATTTCTCCCATCTTCTTTTCCATATCCCTTTTCATATCTCTCCAGTACAGTTTTGCCTTCGCTCTTCTTTTCTTTCTTCATCACTATGGATATATCCTCCCAGTTAACTTCCAAATAAGCAAGTTTTGAATTATCCATAACTTTTATCATATTTTCAATTACCCCAAAATCCATAATTACTCACTCCACTTTTTTAATAAAATAACTGCATTATGACCTCCAAAACCCAGAGAATTCGACATAGCATATTTCACTTCCCGGCTTCTGCCTTTATTAGGTATATAATCAAGATCACATTCTTCATCTTTTTCTCTATAACCTATAGTAGGTGGAACATAATTATCTACAATGGATTTAACACATACTATAGCCTCTATTGCTCCTGCAGCACCTAAAAGATGTCCTGTCATGGATTTTGTAGAACTTACGGGAATTTTCTTTGCAAAATCTCCAAATACATTTTTTATAGCTTTTGTTTCAGATTTATCGTTGCTTATAGTTCCTGTACCATGGGCATTTATATACGAAACCTCTTTTTTATCTATTCCCGCTTCGTCTATAGCTATCTGCATAGCTCTTGCTGCTCCCTCACCTTCCGGATCCACAGCCGTTATATGATAGGCATCACAAGTGGAACCATATCCAACTATTTGAGAATATATATGGGCATTTCTCTTTCTTGCATGCTCTAGGGATTCCAATATAAGAATACCCGAGCCTTCCCCCATAACAAACCCACCTCTTTCTCTGTCAAACGGAATAGAAGCCCTTTTTGGATCTTTGCTTCTGCTAAGTGCAGTCAATGATATAAATCCAGCTATGGAAAGCGGTGTTATGCAAGCTTCTGCTCCTCCTGCAATCATTATGTCAGCTCTTCCATCTTCGATCATTTTATAAGCCTCACCAATGGCATTGGTACCTGTAGCACATGCAGATACTACCGTCATGCAAATACCTTTAGCTCCAAATTTTATAGCTATATTACCTGCAGCCATGTTTCCTATGATCATAGGTATAAAAAGAGGTCTTATTCTATTGGGACCTTTTTCCATAAGGGTACTGTGTTCCTTCTCTATCGTACTTATACCGCCGATACCTGAACCTACCACTACTCCCAGTCTGGATTTATCTACGGCATCCAAATCAAGCCCAGAATCTTTTATTGCCTCTTCTGTGGAAACCAGGGCAAATTGTGAAAATCTGTCGAGCCTTCTAGCCTCTCTTCTCCCTAAGATCTCATTTGCATCAAAATCTTTTACTTCAGCCGCCAATTTCGATTTAAAATTTTCCGTATCAAAAGCCGTAATAAAATCTATTCCACAGACTCCATTTTTTATGTTGTTCCAAAAAGTTTTGACGTTATTTCCCAAGGGTGTGACTGCTCCCAATCCTGTAATTACAACTTTTCTTTTCATAAATCTCACCTAACCTTTAAAAATTTACATTACCATTCCGCCATCTATTTTTATTACCTGTCCAGTTATATAATCCGAATCATGTGATGCCAAAAAAGATACTGCATTTGCGACATCGTAAACAGTTCCAAACCTTTTCAGGGGTATAGTATGCAATATATTTTCCTTCACCTTGTCTGATAAGTTCGCTGTCATATCCGTCTTTATAAAACCCGGTGCCACTGCATTTACATTTATTCCCCTCGATGCCAATTCTCTGGCCGTAGATTTGGTAATTCCTATTATTCCGGCCTTTGCGGCAGAATAATTTACCTGACCTGCATTACCAGCTATACCCGACACTGAAGATATATTTATTATTTTACCACTTCTTTGTCTGAGCATGACAGGACTTACATGTCTGATACAATTAAACGTACCTTTTAAATTTACTTCTATTACTTTGTCAAAGTCACTTTCTTTCATCCTCAAAATCAACCCATCTCGTGTTATTCCCGCATTATTTACCAGAACATCTATTCTTCCAAAAGTATCTACAGTCTTCTTTATAATACTTTTTGCTTCTTCAAATATGCTTACGTCCCCCTGGATAGCAGCTGCTCTGCCGCCTCCATTTTCAATTTCATCCACAAGTTCTCTTACCTTAGATGAACTACTTCTATAATTAACAGCTATGTCAAATCCATCTTTCGCTAATCTAAGTGCAATAGCCCTCCCGATACCCTTTGCTCCTCCTGTAATTACAGCTACATTCCCACCACTCATATCCATCTTGTTCCTCCTATCTGTTCTTTAGCACTTCCACTGTATTTTTCAAAGAATCAACATCCTGAACATTTAATAAAGTGGCTTTTCTATCTATTCTCTTTACAAATCCGCTTAATACTTTCCCAGGACCTATTTCTACAAAAGTGTCAGCCCCTGCTTCAAGCATGGTATTTATACATTTTTCAAAAAGTACTGTACTCATGACTTGTTTTTTCAACAGTGCTTTTATATCCCGGGAACTTTTAATAATTTCTCCCGTTACATTGGTAACTACCGGAATCGAAAATTCTTTTATTTTTATTTTCTTCAATTCCAACTCCAGCTTTTCAGCTGCTGGTTTTAACATGGATGTATGGAAAGGCGCACTTACTGAAAGTTTAATTGCCCTTCTGGCACCTTTTTCCTTCAAGATCTTACAAGCAGTTTCAACTGCCTTCACTTCTCCCCCGATTACTATTTGTCCCGGACAATTTACATTAGAAGGCTCAACTACACCCGAAGTTTTACAAGCTTCACAAACATTTTTCACCGTTATATAATCCAGCCCTATGATAGCAGCCATAGTTCCAACACCTTCAGGCACTGCTTCCTGCATATATCTGCCTCTTTTTTTCACCAAAGCAACAGCTTCCTTAAACTCCATAGCACCACTGCACACGAGTGCAGAATATTCTCCCAAGCTCAAACCTGCTGTAATATCGGCCTTGATGCCAAAGCTCTCAAGCGCCCTCAATGCGGCTATACTGGTAGTCAAGATTGCCGGCTGAGTATTTTCCGTCTTATTCAATTCTTCCTGTGGACCTTCAAAGCACATTCTGCTTATAGGAAATCCCAATGAGTTGTCCGCATCTTCAAATACTTTCTCACATATATCCATATTCTCAGAAAGATCTTTTCCCATACCTGCAAATTGAGCTCCTTGACCCGAAAATAAAAAAGCTATTTTCCCCATAATTAATTTACCTCCAAATATTTTTTATATTTTCAATATCATTAGCTGCCTGTTTAAGTGTTTCTTCTATTATTTCACTGCAGCTTTGTTCTTTAGTTACAAGGCCTGCTATCTGCCCTGCCATAATAGAGCCATTATCTACATCACCTTCTTGAGCTGCTCTTGATAAAGCTCCTTTCCCCAGCTTTTCATATTGTTCCATGGAAGCCCCTTCCTTTTCTAAAAGCTGAAACTTTCTCACCAATTTATTTCTAATAACTCTCACAGGGTGTCCTGTAGCCCTTGCTGTAACCTGGGTATCTATATCTTTGGCTTTCAAGATCTTGTCTTTATATCTTCTATGTACTGTACATTCTTTGGCCACCAAAAATTTTGTTCCCATTTGAATTCCCTGAGCACCAAGCATAAAAGCTGCAGCCATTCCCCTTCCATCTCCAATACCTCCTGCTGCAACTACCGGTATATTTACAGCATCAACTACCTGAGGAACTAATGCCATAGTAGTCAGTTCACCAATATGGCCCCCCGATTCACATCCCTCTGCTACAACAGCATCTACCCCTTCTCTTTCCATTCTTTTGGCCAAGGCAACAGATGCCACTACCGGTACAACCTTTATATTATTTTTTTTCCACATATCTATATATTTCCCCGGGCTTCCTGCTCCTGTAGTTACAACTTTGACATTTTCCTCACAAACCATCTTAGCTACTTCTTCCGCCGATTCTGATAAAAGCATTATATTTACAGCAAAAGGCTTATCGGTAAGTTTTTTTGTCTTTCTGATTTCATTTCTTACCCAACTTAAAGGTGCATTTCCCGTAATAGTACCAAGGCCTCCTGCATTGGAAACCGCAGCAGCAAGTGAACTATCTGCAATCCAAGCCATTCCCCCTTGAATAATTGGATACTTTATTCCAATTATATTGGAAAATAAAGAATTAATCATATATATTAGTCCTCCTGTTTTTTAATTTTATCCTTCGTAACATTTATTAAATCTTCTATAGTTTTTATCTCATCCGCATCTTCTATTTCAATTTGAAATTCTTCTTCAACTTCAATTATTATTTGAAATAAATCCAACGAATCCATGCCCAAATCTTCAAAAGAAGTTTTTATACCTATGTTTTTTTGTTTTAATTCAAGCTGATCTATTATTATTTTTTTTATTTTTTCAGTTATCATTGCTTCCCTCCAAAACTCTATACGGATTATAATACCTCAATTATAATTCCCCCATAAGTTAATCCTCCCCCGAAACCTATGATAAGAATCTTATCCCCGCTTTTCACAAGATTTTTTTTATATATTTCATCCAAAGCTATTCCAATACTAGCAGCAGATGTATTGCCGTAAATATCCAGGTTGGTATAGAATTTATCAGGATTTATCCCTAATTTCTTGGCAACAAATTCTATTATCCTGTAGTTAGCCTGATGCGGAATTATGTATTTAATTTCTTTCAAACTATATCCCGATTCAACAACCATCTCCTTTACCAGTTTAACTAAAATTTTTACCGCAAACTTGAATATTTCCTTTCCATTCATACTAACCGTACCCTTATTCAAAGATACTTTAGTTTTGGACAAGAAATTATTCACCGGCACTGCAGGGCAGACCAGAGCATCTCCCTTACTGCCATCTGAACCTGTACTTATGGAAATTATACCCTCTTTATCTCCCTTTTGCAAAATAACGGCTGAAGCTCCATCCCCAAATAGGATACAAGTATTTCTATCCTGCCAATCAGTTACCTTTGAAAGAGTTTCAGCTCCTATTACAAGTGCAGTACTGAATCTTCCTGTCCTTATAAACTGAGCAGCAATATCTATTCCATATACAAACCCAGAACAGGCTGCAGATATATCAAAGCAAGTAGCATTGACGGCCTTTATATTTTTCTGCACTATACAAGCCGTTGACGGTATAAAATCATCTGGAGTGGATGTAGCCAGCACTATAAGTTGAATATCATTTACATCTATTTTTGCACTTTTTATAGCATCTACTGCGGCCTTTGTGGCCATATCCGAAGTATTCTCTTCTTTTGATATTCTCCTTTCTCTTATTCCCGTCCTGCTTACTATCCATTCATCGTCAGTACTTACCATATGGCTCAGTTCGTCATTATCTACAACTTTAGAAGGTACATAGCTTCCTGTACCTATAATTTCAACTTTATTCATTGTTTTCTCCTTTTAAACCAGTTTCAAGGTTGTATTTTGCTTTAAAAAATTTATTTAGTTTTTCCAGCGATTTAACTAAAGTTTTTTCCTCTTGCTTTGTTAAACCACTTATAGTTTCTTTAACCATATCAGAATGAAATTTTTGATGCACCCTAAAAGCCAGTTTTCCTTTCTTTGTTAATTTTATAAATACGATTCTTCTATCCTGTTCACTGCGTTCTCTTACAACGTATTCTTTTCTTACCAGATGATTTATAGCCGTGGTCAATGTACTAAGGGTTATATCCAACTGAGAAGCCACTTCTGTCATAGTTCTCGGCTTATACATACCTATAGCCTCTATCGTATGTATTTCTGTAATGGATAGATCTTTAAATATGGAATATTGAAGAGATTTTTGTTCTATTTCTAAAATATCATTGAAAAGATCTACCAACAATTCATTTATGACATTTATACCCTTATTCATAAAATCACCACTTTAATAAATTTGTCATCTTATCATTTGTATATAAGCTCTCCGCCTCTGTAACAAGCTCTTTCATAAGCTCCTTAACTTTAACTATCTTATCTATTTTATAAGCGTTGCTGCCAACAAAAACAAGTCCTTCCTCTGTTTTACCTTCAACAGAATTGATTAAAGCTTCAGATATACAATAGGGAGTTTTGTCAGGATCACACTTTTTTAAACAATTATAACATTTACTTGGTACAATTCTATTTTTCTCAACTTTCTGTATGAATTTATTATTTATTGCCCTTCCAGGAAGACCTACAGGACTTTTTATTATTTTTATATCTTCTTTTTTTGAATTTACATATGCCCTTTTAAAATTTATATGTGCATCGCATTCTTCTGTAGCCACAAAACGAGTTCCCATCTGGACTCCTTCTGCCCCCAATTTTAAAAATTTCACAATATCCCGTCCTGTATAGATGCCACCTGCAGCTATTACAGGAATATTTTTTTTACATCCGAATGAGTTTACAACTTCAATAACATCATGTACTATATTCTCCAAACATTCCTTTCCCCTTTGAAGTTGTTCCAGGTGAAATCCCAAATGTCCCCCTGCTTTCGGCCCTTCCACTACAATTGCATCCGGCGCTCTATTATATCTCCTAATCCAGCTTTTCATTATAAGGGAAGCCGCTTTTCCTGAAGAAACTATAGGTGCCAACTTAACATCACTCCCTAAAACAAGTTTTGGAAGCCTAAGTGGAAGTCCTGCACCTGATATAATTATATCGGCCTTTTCTTCTACAGAAGTTTTTACCATGCTGTCATAGTCACTTATGGCCACCATGATATTTACTCCAATTATACCTTCAGGACATAACTCCCTAGCTTTTCTTATCTGCTTTCTCAAGGCTCTGATATTCGCCTCTTTAGTATTCACTTCAAAATCTGGCTCCTTATACCCTATTTGCACTGTGGAAATTATTCCAATACCGCCTTCCCTTGCCACTGCCTGTGCAAGTTTATATCCGGAAACGCCCACGCCCATACCACCTTGAATAATGGGTACAGGAGCCTTTAAATTTCCTATAATTAATGGAGGTAATTCCATTTAACTCTCCCCTTTAAAATTTTTGATTATCAAATATTTTGACAATCAAAGTATATATTAAAAAATTAAAACTGTCCATAGCTTTTCATAATAAAGTTAATATTTTTTCCTATTTATGTATAAATTATCTTATGATCTTGATTTCAGGCATAATCACACTACCCCCATTTCAAATTCATATACATATTTATAAAAATCCACACTATTTTTAACACACAGTAATTTCCACAATAGCTATCCATTTCATTGTTATATTTTTTTATTTTGATATAATATTTTAGTAGAGCAGCTTTTTTAAAATGGATTTTATAAAAGGCAGGTAAAAAATATGAGTACTTTTGTATTTAAAACTGATGAAACAAACTACACACCTGTAAGCAACGTCTTTATAGACAAATTCATGCCTAAAGCCCGTGGGGAATTTGTCAAGGTGTATATTCTTGGGCTAAAATACTGTAAATCCGGCGAACTAGGTGTAAGTTCACAAGTTATGGCAAGCGCTCTTCATCTTTTGGAAACAGATGTATTGAATGCTTGGAACTATTGGAATGACGAAAATGTCATCAAAATGATACCAGCTGACAACATGGGAAATTACAACATAGATTTTTTAGATTTGACAGATAAAGAAACTGAAAAGAAAAATAACATAAATTTATTAGAAGAACTGAGTAAAGATTCCATTAAAGATATGCTTGAAGACATAGAAAAATCCATGGGCAGACCTTTGTCTTCAGATGAAATGACCATGTATATAAGTTGGATAAATGATTTTAATTTTTCTCCTGAAGTTATACTTATTCTAGTACAATATTGTACGGCAAAGGGTAAAACAAACACCAGATATATAGAAAAAACTGCTTTATCCTGGTTTGATGCAAAAATAAAAAATGTAGACGACGCACAGAATTTCATAAAAAAACGTGAAGACAGGTGGTCTAAAATAAGAAAAATTTTAAATTATCTAGGTATAAAAGATGGGGAAGTAATGAAACCAGAGGAGGATTTGCTTTCAAAATGGACTGAAACCTATAATTTCCCCTTAGAGGTAATATATAAGGCTTGCAATATATGTTTTGAGAGAATAAATAAAGCTGATTTCAAATATATTGACGGAATACTAAGCAGTTGGAATAAAAATAAAATCAGAACTTTAGATGACATTAAAAAAAAGGATGTAAAAAAAGTACCTCATAATAATTTTAAAAATAATACCAGAAATACAAGAAATAAAAATTCTCAAAGTACTTTCAATAATTTCAAACAGAGAAATTACAATTTTGATGATCTAGAAAAAAAATTACTAGGGTGGGATAAAAATGATTAAAAGCTGCCATTCCAAAATAATGAAAATATATGAAAGAACAAGAGAAGAGGATGAAAGAGCATTAAATAACCGGAAAAAAGAAATTGGGAAAAAAATCCCTGAAGTAATTGATATACAGAGATCCATAGGAAAATTGAGTTTGGAATTATCAATCAACATATTAAACAATATTAAAAATAAAGATAAATATTTAAAAGAACTAAAAGAAAAAATCACAGATCTGAAGATCAAAGGATCTGAATTATTGGCAATTAATAATTACCCTGTAGACTATCTCGAAATGCATTATCAATGTCCGAAATGCAAGGACACCGGATTTATAGGTCACAAAAAATGCAGCTGTTATAAACAGAAACTTATAAAATTGTATTATAATAATTCTGATTTAACAAATATATTGAGTAAAAATAATTTCGACAATTTTAATTTTCAGCTATATTCTCCATTAAAAGGCAAAGAAAACCCAACCAGTCCGAGAAAAAATATAGAGAGAATAGCCTCTATATCCTGGAATTATATAGAAAATTTCTCTTCCTCCGATGAAAATCTTCTGTTCTATGGGAATCCAGGTACAGGTAAAACCTTCCTCTCGAACTGTATATCGAAGGAACTTCTAGATAGAGGATACTTAGTAGTTTACAGAACTTCAGAAGCTTTAATAGAAGATCTGAGAACCATAAGATTTAAAAATGACGGTGAACTAGAAGATTTTCTTTTGAATTGTGATTTACTTATAATAGACGATTTAGGTTCCGAGCAGATAACAGACTTTTCCAAAACTGAGCTGTTTAATATCTTAAACAGAAAATTGTTAAAGCAAAAAAAAATGCTCATATCAACTAATTGTGATCTGGAAGAACTTTTAAAATCCTATTCAGAAAGAATTTCTTCAAGGCTGCTGGGAGAGTTTACCCTATGTAAATTTTTTGGGGAGGATATAAGAATAAAACAAAACATACAGAATAAAAATATAAAATAAGGTCTTTACAGCCTAAATGCTGTAAAGACCTTATTTGGTGCTGGCAGTAAGCTTCGAACTCACGACCTACTGATTACAAGTCAGTTGCTCTACCAACTGAGCTATGCCAGCACATATGGCGACTCAGAAGGGTATCGAACCCTCGACCTCCGGCGTGACAGGCCGGCACTCTAACCAGCTGAGCTACTGAGCCATAGATAAATTTACTGTTAGTTTTTAAAAACACCATGTGGTGGGCACAACAGGGCTCGAACCTGTGACCCCCTGCTTGTAAGGCAGATGCTCTCCCAGCTGAGCTATGCGCCCCTGCATTTCTACAATTGACCATTATTATGGTGACCCCTAGCAGACTTGAACTGCTGTTACCACCGTGAAAGGGTGGTGTCTTAACCACTTGACCAAGGGGCCTTTACTTTTTACAGTTTTTTAATCTAAATGAGTAAACCTCCCTTTTTGAGTAGACTTCCCATTTAAATTATTGCTATTTACTTTACAAATATATATTTGCATACATGGCGACTCAGAAGGGTATCGAACCCTCGACCTCCGGCGTGACAGGCCGGCACTCTAACCAGCTGAGCTACTGAGCCACAGATAAATTTACTGTTAGTTTTTAAAAGCATCATATAGTGGGCACAATAGGTTCAAATCTCTGACTCTCTGCTGCAGAGCTTCAGGAAAATTTTCCCCTACCGAGCTTATACAAACCCTTGTACCACTATAATTGGCCACTATGGTGACCCCTAGCAGACTTGAACTGCTGTTACCACCGTGAAAGGGTGGTGTCTTAACCACTTGACCAAGGGGCCTCAACCATTCTCTCATGTTACATCTTGCGACCTGACATAGTCTATAATACAAAATATTTTTTAAAGTGTCAACACCTTTTTATCATATTATCGAATTCATTTCTTTATATTATCTCTAAAATCCTTATACACCAACACTTTAAGAGTATTCCTAGGTTTTTAAATTAATTAAACAAATTCTTACCTATTACAGCACAATTTATCAAATCTCAATAATTATCTGAATTCAAACTATACTTTGATTACCATATCTTTTGGATAATTCTACAAGTGCACATCCACAAATGACGTCCATTCCATTATCGTTACAGAAATCCAATATCTCCCTGCTCTCAGCTCCGGGCTGTACTAACACTTTATCCACCCCTGCAACTCTTGCTGCCTTAACTATATCAATTCCTCTGCCGGGGTTTATACACAAATCCAGCACATGGACATTGGAAAGAGTCTTTTTCATATATTCAAAGTCACTTTCAGTAATATTTTTAGGATTTATTCCAACAACATTAAATCCTGAATTTTTCAAAGAATTCAATATCTTGAACGCATATTTACCTTCTGTAGAAACATTCCCGGCTACTGCCCAATTTTTATAATAGAGAAAATTAGAAGCTTTCATATTTACACATTCCTTTCCATAAAATAATTTGATTTTTAACATTATTATAAACAATTTTCACAAACATATATACTTTTTATTATAATTAACAATTTATATTATTAAACTATGTTAAAAATATTATAAATAAGCTAAAATATAAAATAGGCTGGAAATTAAGAAGGAGGTAATATAAGTTGTTTCATGATATAATTGTAATCGGTGCAGGTGCCTCTGGCCTTATGGCTTCAATCACGGCAAAAGATTGTGGAAAAGATGTAGGAATAGTAGAATCCAAAAATAGAATGGGTAATAAAATTCTATCTACAGGAAATGGCAGATGCAATATAACAAATAGAAATATAAAATTTAACAAATATCACAGTAAAAACCCTGATTTTTTTAAAAATATTTTAAATAAATTTTCAAACAAGGATACAATTTCATTTTTCAACTCCCTAGGTCTTCCCCTTATAACTCTGGAAGATGGAAAAATGTACCCTCTTTCCCTTCAAGCTTCTTCCGTACTGGATATATTAAAAATGGCAATTGAAGATAGAAATATACCACTTTATTTGAATTCCAAAACCAATAACATAATTCGAGACGGAGAGCATTTTAAGATCTTTTGTCAGGATAAAATTTACAAATGTAATAAAATCATACTATGTACCGGCGGTAAATCTGCTCCTCACACTGGCTCTGATGGTTCGGGTTTTAATATATGCAAGAAATTAGGTCACAGTATAGTAACTCCACTTCCTGCTTTAGTACAATTAAAGCTAAAATACAATCATTTAAAGGCTCTATCTGGGGTAAAGTTCAATGGATATGTGGATATACTCGTAGATAATGAAGCAAAACAGAGGGAATATGGTGAAATTCTTTTTACAAATTATGGCATATCAGGTCTTCCAATATTGGAAGTAAGTCGTATGGCTTCCTGCAGTTTAATGAGGAAAAAATCTGTGAAAATTAGAATTGATATGCTTCCAGGCTTCAAAAAGGAAATGCTTCCAGAACTTTTGGAGAACCACTGGGGAACTTTCTATTATAGAAGTGTATATGATTCATTTATAGGAATAATAAATAAAAAAATCATACCAATACTTTTAAAAGAAGCTTCAATAGAAAATATTAATAAATCCTGCTGCGAGCTAAACTGGAATGAGAAAAAAAATATATACAATCTATTGAAATCCTGGGAATTTAAAGTATATGGCACCAATTCCTTTGAGAACTCGCAGGTTACCTGTGGCGGCGTAAATACCCATGAAGTAAATTGCACCACACTTGAATCTAAAAAAATTAAAAATTTATACTTTGCCGGCGAAATATTAGATGTAGATGGGGACTGCGGCGGTTTCAACCTACAATGGGCATGGAGTTCAGGTTTTACAGCAGGCAAAAGTGCTGCTGAAACATAATTTATCCATATTTCCTTCACCTTTTATTTTTCTTCAATACCCCAAATGGCTTCTATTACAGACAATTCCTTCCCTTTTTCATCAACAATCTTATGAAGGGATATGTATCCTTCTTCATCTTGTTTTTTTAATTCAGTGAATATTTTTATTTTTTCACCATATAATGCCTCTTTCTCATAAGTTATATTTATATGTTTTATAGTATATTTTAGTATTATATCTAAAGGTATAGTCTCCAAAATCCAATCTATATATTTTACATTATTCACATGCCTATTAGTATCTATATCACTGTATCTGACATTAAAACTTTTTTCTATGCTGAATTTTTCAGGTAATTTCACCTTTTTAATGAATAACGGTTTATTATCTTTTTTAGTCAATCCAAAGATCTTATACATATCTTCGCCTATGCGTAATATTCTCCTCTTGTTAGTATCTATTAAAAGCCATATGGAGTTGGCTCTTGCTATTATATTATCCTTCTCATCAAAGGCTTCAAAAGTTCTGTAACCATAAAACTTTCTAAAAGAGTAGGCATTAGTTCTAACTTTAATTTTTTGACCATATTTTGGATAACGGTTTATATCTATGTTCCATTTATACAGTACCCAGGCCATTCCCTTTTCCTTTGAATAAGTCAAACTACCTCCCACATTTTCAAAATGTCTGGTAGCTATATCTCCAAAATAATTTACAAGGCCGGTTATAAGCAATTTTTCATTATAATCTATTTCATAATAATTTACCTCATATTCTTTTTCAGCTGCAGATCTATTCATTATTTCCCTTCCCTTCAATAAAAATTATATTATAATATATAATTATAATATAATTTTTATCCTTTTCATAGAATAAAATATCATCTTTAAATAAGTCCTATCATAAAACTCATTTAAAGATGATATGAATTCATTATTTAAATATGATTTATCTCTATTGTCTGATCTCTTCCCGGTCCTACAGAAACTATAGATATTTTAGTATCCGTAAATTCTTCTATCCTGCTTAAATATTTTTTGGCATTCTCCGGCAATTCATCATAAGTTCTGGCATTTTCTATACTTTTATCCCACCCGCGAAATTCTTCATATACAGGTTTGCACCTAGCCAGATCATTTAAACTTGCAGGTATATGATCTATAATTTTTCCGTCAATTTTGTATCCGGTACAAATTTTTACCTTTTCAAGACCAGCCAAGGTATCTATCTTAGTAATTGCAAAGCTCGTGAGTCCCGAGAGTCTGCTGCTGGTTTTAAGTATAACAAGATCCAGCCATCCGCATCTTCTGGCCCTGCCTGTGGTAACTCCATATTCATGACCTCTTTCTCTAATCCAGTTCCCTGTTTTATCAAAAAGTTCTGTAGGAAAAGGACCTTTCCCAACTCGTGTAGTATAAGCCTTCGCCACACCTACAGCACCCTTTATCATAGTAGGTCCAATTCCAGATCCCGTGCAAACTCCTCCTGCAATAGTACTGGAAGATGTCACATAAGGGTAAGTCCCATAATCTACATCCAGCAGAGTCCCCTGTGCCCCCTCAAACAATACCTTTCTGTTATTTTTTATATTTTTATAGATTACAACTGAAGTATCCTTTACATAAGGTAACAGCGCTTTTCCATAATTGACATATTCATCATATATTGAATCAAAATCCAGGGGATTTTCTCCATAGACTTTAGTTATTATATCATTTTTTACTTTCAAATTTTCTTGGAGCTTTTCCTTAAATACTCCTTCTTTTATAAGATCACATACCCTTATACCGCTTCTCTCCATTTTATCAGTATAACAGGGTCCAATTCCCTTTCCCGTAGTCCCGATATCTTTTTTACCTCTGGATCTTTCTTTAATCCCGTCCAGAACTTTATGGTAAGGCATGACAATTTGTGCTCTGTCACTGACAACCAATTTCTCAGGTGAAATATCAACATGCAATTTTTTCAAATAATTTATTTCCTCAAACAGAGCTTTTGGGTCAAGTACTACTCCATTTCCAATTATATTGATTTTGTTTTTATAAAGTATCCCAGATGGTACAAGATGAAGCTTATACTGGTTATCTCCCACTTCAACTGTATGTCCTGCATTGCTGCCGCCTTGAAATCTAACAACAATATCTGAATTTTTAGCAAGGTAATCTGTCACCTTACCCTTGCCTTCATCACCCCATTGGGCTCCTAAAACAATAAATGCTGACATAAGATTTTTCTCCCCTTTTTATATAGATTAATATTTATTACTGTTTTCCAATTATATCTCTGGCCACCACTACTCCTGTTGCCGAAGCCTGCATAAGGCCTCTCGTAATTCCGGCGCCATCTCCTATTGCATACAAATTTTTTACAGGAGTTTCAAACTTATTACTGGTTTCAAATTTACTTGAATAAAATTTCACTTCTACACCATAGAGCAATGTGTTCTTGCTGTAAAGTCCCGGTGCAACATTGTTAAAAGCTTTTAACGCCTCAACTATAGAAGTTAAATATCTCTGAGGAAGAACAAAACTTAAATCTCCAGGAACTGCAGATTTCAAAGTTGGGATGGTAGTTGACTTTTTAAGTCTTGAATCATCCGTTCGTCTTCCGTTCAGTAGATCTCCCAATCTCTGGACCATTATCCCTCCACCTGTAAGCATATTCCCAAGTTTCGCAATATACTTGCCATAAGTTATGGGCTGATTAAAAGGTTCTGTAAAAGATGTGGAGACCAGCATGGCAAAATTAGTATTTTCTGTCTTAAGATCTTGTTCTTCATAACTGTGCCCATTTACCACGGCTATAGTGCCGTCATAATGTTCTTCCGATACCACTCCTCCCGGATTCATACAAAAAGTTCTAACCTTATTATCAAAGGTATCTGAATAATATACAAGTTTTGCTTCATATAGATCTTTTGTCAGATGATCCATTATAGAATTGGGGACTTCCACTCTTACTCCTATATCTACGGCATTATTTGTAGTTTTCAAATTCAATTTTTTAGATTGACCTGCAAACCATTCCGCACCGCCCCTGCCCGGAGCTGCCACTACATAATCTGCCGAGATGTTCTTTTCTCCACTTTTATTTTTAACAGTTACTCCTATAACTCTATTGCCATCAGATAATATATCTTTTACCGTGGTAAGTTCACTAAATTCTATATTTTTATTATCCAAAAGATGATAATACATCTTTTTCAATACATCATAGGCCAATTCTGTTCCCAAATGTCTAACCGGACATTCTATGAGTCTTATATTATACTTACTAGCTTCATATTTTATTTTATCTATTTTTTCACTATTTAACCCATATACAGTCTTATTAGCTCCAAATTTCAAGTATATATCATCACAATATTTTATTAATTTTTTGCATTCATTTTCTGAAAAATATTCTAAAATTCTTCCGCCAACCTCTGGACTCAGGGAAAGTTTTCCATCAGAAAAAGCTCCAGCACCTGACCAACCAGAAGTAATAGCACAGGGATTACAATTTATACATTTCCCAGTTGTTCTTGCAGGGCATTTCCTATCTTCTATATTTCTACCTTTATCAATTATCAATACGCTTATACCTTTGTTAAGCTTGGTAATTTCCAATGCAGTAAATATTCCTGCAGGACCGGCACCAATTATTATAACATTATATTTTTCTTTCAAGTAGCATCCCTCCTTCAACATGGTATCAAAATTAAATGTTTCAGTCAATAAAAAATACGAATATTTTTTACAAATTTTAAAATAAAATTCGTAATTTCACATCAAAATTTCATTAACAATTTCAATTTTGTATTCATAGTATATATTATAATAAATCTCATGGAGGTATTTAATGAACAACGACAATAAAGACATCAATGAAGAATCTATGGAAGATTATGACACTAGAAATACTTACCCCTATTACTGCCCCCTATACAATTGTCCTTATGCTCCATCTATGATGGACCAATATGATGATGAGAGCACAGAGGATCCCACCGAGCTCGATTCAGCATATAGACACCATGGTAAAAAGAGACGCAGAAGAAGACGCAGGCGCAGACGTTCATATTATCCTGGCTTTGGTCCAGTAATATTTCCAATCATATTCCCCTTTGATTTTGATGATTGGGACTATTAAACCATGTGATTCTTTCTATACCATTTAAATAGGAAATGCTTTGAATTGCCGCAAGCAATTCAAAGCACTTTTTGATATTTTACCAGAATTTATACTAAATCTTTCAATTCAGGTACCACATTGGGTACAGTACTGCCAAGCACTGCTTTTACTAAATTCTCTGCAGCAAGCATTGCCATATTAAAACGAGTTTTAGATGTAGCAGAGCCAACGTGGGGCAAAGTTATAACATTAGTCATTTTTAAGAGAGGATTTTTAAAATTTATCGGCTCTGTATCATAAACATCCAATCCTGCAGCAAGTATCTTCCGGCTGCTCAAAGCATCTATCAATGCCTTTTCATTAATTGTTTTTCCACGAGAAGTGTTTATAAAAATGGCAGATCTTTTCATCATTCCAAATTCTCTATAGTCAATCATATGATAAGTCTTTCTATTATAAGGAACCATTACAGAAATGAAATCAGAATTCCTAAGCAAACAGTCAAAATCTGCATACCTAACCCCCAATTTATCTTCAACATCCAGCCTTCTATTTCTGTTATAATATAAAACATCCATATCAAATCCAAACTTTGCTTTTCTGGCAACACATTCACCTATTCTGCCCATACCGATTATTCCCAGGGTAGAATGATTGACATCCGTTCCAAAAAGCTCACTTCCTATATCTTTATTCCATTTTCCTTCCTTTACATAGGAATCCAATTCAGTAACTCTTCTAGCTGTAGACAAAATAAGAGCTATGACAAGATCTGATACAGTCTCATTCAAGACAAAAGGAGTATTGGTCCCTATAACCTTTCTTTTTCTCATGGCATTTAAATCAAAATTATCATAACCTACAGAAATATCACTTACAACTTTAAGTTTAGGTGATTGTTCCAAAATTCTATCATTGATTTGAGTTCCTGAGATTAAAAGTCCATCCATATCTTTCAGATTTTTGACAAGTTCTTCTTCGGATATATCTTCCTCAAAGTTCCATTTCTCATAGTCACAATATTTAGCAATAAATTCTTCCACTTTTTTTGGAACAGATCTTGCTATAAATACTCTAGGTCTATCCATAATTATCCTCCCATTTATATAATGAAATATCTCCTAAATATATTTTACTACAATATTAAATGCTTTACATGAATTTTTTTACAGCCATCAACAATAAAAAAACCACGGCAAATCTCAATAATCACCGTGGTATACATCAAATATAAAAAATACGTTATAAAATTGCCAATTGTGTATCTGCATCAAAAACATGAATTTTATTCAAATCCAAAGCCAATTTTATTTTATCTCCTGACTTGACATCCACTATTCCTTCTATTCTGGATATAAGGTTAAAATCACCTTTAGACAAGTAAATATAGCTTTCCGCACCCATGAGTTCAGTTAAATCCACATTAAATTCAACCAGACGTTCATTCCCGGAATTTTTACCAGGTATATTTATGTTTTCAGGTCTTATTCCAATTATAATATTTTTATCTGCATATCCCTTTTTCTCCAGTGCTTTTGATATATTATCACTTAAAATCAATTGTTCCCCGTCAAACAAAGCAATCAACCTTCCTCCTGCATATTTTAACCTGGAATTTATGAAATTCATCTGGGGACTTCCAATAAATCCTGCTACAAACACATTCTTGGGATGGTTGTATATTTCCTGCGGAGTATCTACCTGCTGTATAATTCCATCTCTTATAACCACAATTCTTGTACCCAGGGTCATTGCCTCCATCTGGTCGTGGGTTACATATATAAATGTAGTCTGCAATTTTTTATGAAGTTGGGATATTTCCGTCCTCATCTGCACCCTCAACTTAGCATCTAGATTTGACAGAGGCTCATCCATTAAAAATACCTTGGGATTTCTAACTATGGCCCTTCCCATAGCCACCCTCTGTCTTTGCCCTCCCGACAATTCTTTAGGCTTTCTTTTAAGTAAGTCATATATATCCAGTGTTTTGGCCGCATTTTTTACTTTTTCATCTATTTGAGATTTCTCCACTTTCCTCATCTTGAGTCCAAATGCCATATTATCATATACATTCATATGAGGATACAATGCGTAATTTTGAAAAACCATAGCAATATCCCTATCTTTAGGAGTCACTTCATTCACAAGTTGATTATCTACATAAAGTTCTCCACTAGTTATATTTTCAAGTCCTGCAATCATTCTAAGGACAGTAGACTTTCCACAACCAGAAGGTCCTACAAATACTATAAACTCCTTATCCTTTATTTCCAAATTAAAATTCTTGATAGTATCAACACCGCCCGAATAAGTTTTATATACATGTCGCAGGGATAAATTTGCCATTTTCACTGTACTCCTTTCTCCTAAATATCATTTATCAGTTAATTTTTCGATTACATCTTTAAGTAAATTGGGATAATTTGTTATGATACCATCTACTCCTAAGTCTATAAGCTTTTTCATATAACTTTTTTCATTTACCGTATAGACGTTTATAAGTATGCCGTTTCTCTTAATGTCGTTGATGGTAGCTTTATCCATAACAAGGGAAAAAAGAGGATGGAGCGCATCGGCTCCGATTCTCTTTGCATACTCCCCTGGATTATGAATAGGAGATCCGTACAATAATCCTGTTTTTATACTGCTGTCATATTTTTTTACTTTCTGCATAGAATTATGGTTGAAGGATGATACTATTACATTTTTTTTCAAACCATATTCATATATCTTGTCTATTGTGGATCTTTCCAAATTCTCATAGGGAATAACATCATTTTTAAGTTCAAGATTTAAGAGTAAATTTTTGTCTTTCATATAGTCCATCAATTCGTCCAAACTTGGAATTTTTTCTCCATGACCCGCATTAAATTCAGTAAGTTCCCTATAAGTATAATCTTTTATAAATCCACTCCCATCCGTAGTTCTGTCTATAGTCTCATCATGACAGATAACTATGACGCCGTCCTTTGTGATGTGAAGATCAGTCTCTATTCCATCCGATCCTATTTCTACAGCTTTTTTAAAAGCCTCCATAGTATTTTCAGGGTACATTCCACTAAATCCTCTATGAGCAATATTTAAAGTTCTAATCATCTTTTACTGTGCTCTCCTTTTATTTTTACACATTATTTCTTGTTATTTTGATTATATTTTTCTATAGCCGAATTTATACTATCTGCTGAATTCTTTACAGCCTGTTCCGAAGATTGTTTGCCCTGCAGCATCTGTTCTATATTAGTTTCAACAGTCTGTCTTGCCTCAGGGAATACAGACATAAGTGCACCTCTAGCCGTCTTAGGAGAATTATGAAGCTGGTCTATTGCTGTCTGAAACTGAGGTTTTTTCTGTAAATTATCTTTCATTGTCTGTACACTATAAGCTTTTTTGGTGACAGGGAAATATCCCGTCTGACTAGCCCAGTAAGCCTGCTGTTCCGGTGATACCATATACTTTATAAATTCCCAGGTCGCTTTTTCTTTTGCGGTATCTTTACTGTCAAGTGCCCACAATGAAGCCCCTCCAATTGATACACCGCCATCTTTTACTCCGTCAAAGGAAGGCAAGGCTGCAGTTCCCACTTCAAATCTTCCTCCGATACCATTTAATACAGCCGACAGATCTGCTGTAGATTCAATATACATAGCTGTCTTACCCGCTATAAATGCATTTTCCGTATCATCCTCATTTCTTCCAAAATTAGCCGCATTGCCTGATTTAACTAGTTTCTGCCATTCATTTAGTACTTTTATACCTGATCCATTTTTATCGAATTCAACAGCTGTTGGAGCTTTTTCTCTACCATTGCCGTTATTTGCATAATTTTGCCCTTGTTTAACTATAAATTGTTCAAAGAACCATCCATATATAGCCATTGCAAAACCATACTGAGTAACTTTACCTGAACCATCTTTCTTAGTAAGTTTTTCCGCCGCACTTTCTAATTCAGAAAATGTTTTAGGTGGATTATCCGGATTTAACCCTGCGGCTTTAAAAGCATCTTTATTATAATAAAGTATAGGTGTCGATGAATTAAACGGCATGGAATATAACTTATTGTTAACCGTATAATATCCTACTATATTGGGTTCCAAATTTGACACATCATATTTCTCACTGTCTATAAAATCCTGCATTGGTTTTACCCATCCACTGTCTATCATAAATCTAGTACCTATATCATAGGTCTGCATGACATCAGGTCCATTTTTCGCCCTTTCGGCACTCTTGAGTTTATTTATAGCATCATCATATTTGCCTTGGTACTGTGCATTCACTTTAATATTCTTATGAGAACTGTTGAAGTCATTTACCATTTTGGTAAGCGCCTGTCCATTTTTACCCGACATGGAATGCCAGAATGTTATCTGTACGGTTTTCCCAGATCCAGACGACTGACTTGTACTGCTGCTTCCACACCCGGTAAAAACGCCTCCTATCATAAGTGAAGCCAGAAGTAAACTTATAAATCTTCTTTTCATCATTTTTCTCCTCTCAAAACTATAATTATTATTTTATATAAATTTTACAATTACCCTTTTACTGCACCAGAAGTCATACCTTCTATAAGCTGTTTCTGACCAAATATAAAGATTATAATTGAAGGTAAAAGCACCATTACAATACCTGCCATTATAAGCCCAAAAGATTGATTTTCGGAAAATTGCAGCATGCTTATTCCTATCTGCACGGTTCTGGTGCTGTCCTTACTAGTAACAAGCAGCGGCCATAAATACTGATTCCATGTAACCAAGAAGGTATATACACCAAGAGAACCTACAATAGGCCTTGACATAGGAAAAACTATTCTGGTAAAAAACTTAAAACTGTTGCAGCCATCTATCTTAGCAGCCTCATAGAGTTCCTTAGGAAGAGTGAGATAATACTGCCTCATCATAAATACTCCCATTGCAGCACTTAAATACGGAATTACAAGTGCTTTATAACTGTCCAGCCATCCGAAAGAGCCTACAGTCAAATAATTTGATATCATAATGGACTCTGCCGGTATCATCATAGTAGCTATTACAATTACAAACAGAATTTTTTTCCCCCTGAAATTAAAGAATGAAAAAGAAAAAGCTGCCAAACACGACGTTATAATTACACCTGCAGTAACTCCTAAAGATACTACAAAACTATTGATTATAAATTTTATTATAGGTGCTGCATTTAAAGCATCTAAATAATTTTTTAAATATAATTCTTTAGGTATCAATTTAGGCGGATACGAAAATATCTGATCCGGAGGCATAAAGCTAATAGCAAGGGCATACAAAATAGGAGCTATAGTTATAATTCCCAGCACTATATTTACTATATAAAGAATTATTTTGCCTATGTTTTTTTTCATATTCTGACACTCCCTTTTTATTTATAGAAGACTTTTTTATCTTCATATCTAAATTGAAGCAATGTTATAAAAAACATCAATAAAAACAAAATTATGGATTCAGCACTAGCTGCACCAAACCTGCTGTTAAAAAATGCATTTCTGTAAATTGAATACACAATTACATTAGTGGCCTCGGCAGGTCCTCCTAAAGTCATTATGTTTATCTGTCCAAAAGTTTGAAATCCATTTATTATGTTTATGATGAGTACAAAAAAAAGAGTTGGCGAAAGACATGGCAATATTACATTCTTTAATTTTTGGAAATAATTTGCGCCGTCTATGGATGCACTTTCTACTAATTCCTTCGGTATATTCTGGAGACCGGAAATTATAAAAATAAAATTTATACATGCATTTAACCATATGCCCACTATGGATACAGCAATAAATCCCCAGAACGGGCTTGTAAGCCATCCTATATTCTTTTTCAAGATAAAATTTACAAGACCTATACTTGGATTAAACAAAAGCATCCATATTATTGCAGCGGAGGCAGAAGATACTGCCATAGGCAGGGCATACATTGTACTGAAAATTCCCTTGAATTTCAACCTATTGTTACATAATAATGCCAGTACAAGTCCAATGAGTATAGCTGGAATTGTAGTTACAACCACGTATTTAAAAGTCACAACCACGCTATTTATAAAAGAGGGATCCTTAAATAAATCAACATAATTAGAAAGTCCGGCAAAAGAACTAGGTTCTCCCTGGGCATTTGTATTAAATAAACTCAAATATATGGTTTTAAAAAACGGGAAATAGGTAAATCCTAAAAATATTATTATACACGGAATAATATATAGGTAAGGCTCTAAAACATCTATGATTTTTTTATTTTCAGCTGCCTTATCTTGAACCAAAGAAACTTGCTTCGACGCTTTTTCCATCTGATTACCTCCACTAATTTTACTTACAGATATTATAATATCCCACCAATATTAATGTAGATTTATATTGGTGTTAAAAATATTTAACATATTAGTTTGGAAATAATCACAGTTAAAAAATAAAATCATCAGTTTAGCACACAGAAGCCCAAATACTGCCCCTGATATTATATCCGTAGGATAATGGACACAAAGATACAATCTTGAAAATGCTATTAAAGATGCTATTAATAAAAATATCATTTTATATTCACTGAACTGAGCCGATAAAACACCCGCCACTGCAAAAGAAGAAAAGGTATGGCCTGATGGAAAAGAATAAGAAATGGGTTTCGAAATTAAAAGTTGAACATTATTTTTACAATTGCAGGGTCTTACCCTTCTAACTACATGTTTAACTATTCCTTCTCCAAATATAGTACTTACAATCAAAGTCATCAACACCGCAATTCCCGTTAATTTATAACCTCTATAAAATATCAAGTACAAAGCTATTGCAATCCAAAGTGTACCTCCATTTCCCAAAGCTGTAATAAATGTCATGATTTTATCCATGATTGGTCTGCGCATATTATCCTGCACAAATTCCAAAATAAAATCATCAAACTTCTTTATCAAAAGTACCACCTTCTACATTGGTTTTTATTATTCCAACTTTATTCTATATGCTCAATATTACTAAAAGATTAATAATACATTAAAAACTCTTAATAATTTATGATTTTAACTAGAAAAATAGGGCGTCGTAAACAACCAACGCCTTATTTATACAGTATACTTTAAAGGGAAAAGTACTACAATATTATAGTGACTTATGGAGGTTGCACTTAAATTTACCGTGCCCTGCAACCGCAGACACCTCTTGGTAATTACCATTAATTTCTTAATACTTTTCTATGTTCAAATACATCATTTTCATTTTCTCTAAGATATTTCCTTAGGACACTTTCTATTATATATGGTATTTGTTACGCCTTAATGTCATAATTATAAACTATTTGTAAACAATAAAAAGTATCTATTTGGCTTTTTTTATCTTTTGATTGCCATTTAATGCACTTTTAGCAATAGCATCCACTTCTTCATTAAATTTATCACCGGAATGAGCCTGCACTTTTTCAAAAGATATATGTATTTTATTTTTATACCTCGACATAAATTCAATATACTTTTTTACAGTATTATTTTTTGCCTTCCATTCTCCTGTAACCCATTTTGAAATGCCCCGATAATCATGCCTTATTATAGCTTTTTTATATCCGCTGTCACTTAAAAACTTAATAACATGCATGGCACCCTGCAATTCTCCTGCCACATTTCTTATCTTCAGTGCATCTGCCTCATTACCATACCCTGAATTCCTAATTTCATCACCATTGGGCATTAATATAATATATCCAAAGGAATACCTTTTTACAGCATCCGAATAACTTCCATCAATATATGCAATTGGTGTATTAAGTTTAATAGCTGTGTTTTTATGTACATCCCCTATATCTTTATTATCCATATATGCTCTGGCATCTTCTATATTTCCAAATGACTTGTATTCAGCATCACTGTATCCGTTAATACTGTGCTGGCACTCAACCCAATTTTCAAAAATTCCAGTACTGTACCCTTTTTTTACCGCATAATATTTTTTCTTAGACATTTTTATAATTCCTTTCTCCGGTGAACATCAATTTTACCCGAACACTGCCATTGCTAAGAATCACTTGATCAAGAATAATTTACATTAAATAATATCCATATACTTTATTTTCTATATTAATTATTATATTCCTGCTAATTTCTGTGAAAAATATAATTCTGCCAACAAAAGTGCCAACACATAAGAACATATAATATTAATAATTTTTAATAATCAATTCGTTATATTTATAATCTTTATTCTTATACTATCCAACAAGATTATGATTTCTCTGAACTTTATCTATATTAAAATTCCTATACAAATTTCTAATAAAATCGCAGTCATTCTCCTATTTTTGTCTATATATTTTATATATAATCATTTGTAAAATATCATAAATAAATCATTAATTCTTTCTTCAATATCCTGTGAAACAATACCTGTTCCGCCGATTAGCTGTAAATCGGTATTTGTTGTAGCATTATCTTTAATATATTTTATAGCATTGGAAGTTGCTGTAGAATTGTCACTATCGACTAATACAAGTGGTGCTGAATACTTCCCAGCTACAGCTGAAGCTACCAGTGCATCCGCAAACATATCATCCGAATTTGCTGGGCTGGCATTTGCAATATACATTTTATTATCAGATTTCAAATCATTTTTGAAATAATTCAATACTTTCAGGTTAGTATCAAATCTGGTTGATCCACCACTTACCCTTGAATTTCCCCTAAGAGCGTCATAAGTATAATCATTTATTACATTCTTAGTTCCCACAATTGTTGCATCTGAATTATTTTCTCTTATAAAATCAATTACCGGTTGAGTTGCAGACTGGTCGTTGCTTACCAGTAACAATATCTGTCCTTTCGCAGCTGCTACTGGTGCTACTGAAATGGCATCCGAGAACCCTTCCCCTCCTACAACCATTACATTACTGGGGTCAACTCCCAATTTAACCAGTTCATCAGCTACCTTAGCATTTGTCTCGTATCTTGTAGTTCCACCTAATTCTGCCAGAGTATAATTATCTTTAAGATCATTTCTTATGTTTTGAGAAATTGAAGCCATTCCACCAATAATATATACGTTCTTAGATTTCAATGTATCAAGTGCCTTCTTAGCATCTGGGCTCAGTGTGTCAGGTGTAGTCAAAAGTATTGCTGCACCCAATTTCTTGGCTAATGCTGAAGCACTGACTGCATCTGCATATTGTTCTCCAGATATTAACACTACATCATCACTCCCATCAGGCCAATTTGTCATTGCAACCTGTGCGGCTGTTGCATACTATTAGCACCACCTACTCTGGTTATCCTCCCTTGAGCTGCTTTAACTGATCCACCTGATAAAGCTGTAGTTAGAATCAAAGACATAAATGTAATCCCAATAATTGTTTTTATTCCTTTCTTGTATATATAGCAAACATCATCTCCCCATTAAAATCTTTTAAATTAATTATATACCTATCTATCAGAATATATTTTATAATCAGGTAAATTTATGTAAAAAAATCACTCACTCATTTACCATACTTTAAGTAGTAAACAAGTGAGTGATTTTCGCATTTCAATA
Organism: Clostridium lapidicellarium; assembly: GCF_041224415.1. NCBI lineage: Bacteria > Bacillati > Bacillota > Clostridia > Eubacteriales > Clostridiaceae > Clostridium > Clostridium lapidicellarium. Next base: position 94,006 of record NZ_JBGFFE010000006.1, read on the forward strand.
TTTCAAAATGCCTGCAAATTCTTCATATATCCTCTTTTGGTGCTCCCAGCAGGAGTCGAACCTGTGACCTACTGATTACGAATCAGTTGCTCTACCTACTGAGCTATAGGAGCAAAAACACAATACTATTTTAATACAAATCACAACTATAATCAAATACAATTTACTTTATTGCAATATTATTTCTACAAATATTGCTGAAACAATCAAGTGAATTCCAGTTCTAGATGAAATTCACTTGATCAAATAAGTTTTATTAAATCATTCCTGATGAATCACATCGAGATTTCCAAACTTGCTGAATTGACCCATCCATGCCAGTTTTATTGTACCTGTAGGGCCATTTCTCTGTTTGGCAATAATACATTCTGCTATATTTTTGTCCTCCGTTTCTTTATTGTAGTATTCATCTCTATATAAAAACATAACTATATCTGCATCTTGTTCTATAGAACCGGATTCTCTCAAATCGGAAAGCATAGGCCTATGATCTGTCCTCGCCTCCGGAGCACGCGACAATTGAGATACGGCAATAACAGGGCACTGCATTTCTTTGGCAAGTGCCTTTATGGATCTTGATATCTCCGATACTTCCTGCTGTCTATTTTCCGAACTTTTTCCTCCGCTCATGAGTTGAAGATAATCCACGATTATAATATCTATACCCTCTTCCATTTTGAGCCTTCTGCATTTGGATCTCATTTCCATAATCGATATTCCTGCCGTATCATCTATAAAGATTTTCGAAGCAGCTAATGGTCCTGAAGCTCTGGCAATATTTTCCCAGTCCTTATCTTCCAGGTTTCCGGTTCTAAGCTTTAACATATCTATATGAGCTTCTGAACACAACAATTTATATGCCAATTGTTCCTTTGACATTTCAAGGGAAAATACGGCCACCTTTTTCCCCTCCCTTAAAGCTGCATATTCTGCTATATTAAGTGCAAAAGTCGTTTTACCCATGGAAGGTCTTGCTGCCACTAAAACCATATCCCCCTTTTGAAATCCAGAAGTCTTTGCATCTAATTCTCTGAATCCTGAAGCTATCCCTGTAGTTTCTCCCTTATTGTTAAATAATCTTTCTATTTCCAAAAATCCTCTTTCAAGTACTACATTCATGGGTTCAAAATCTGATGCTTTCATATCCCTCGATAGATCAAATATGGACTTTTCAGCCATATCGATGTTTTTTTCTACATCATTTTGATTATTATAGCATTCCTCAATTATTTTTGTAGAGGCTCTGATAAGTTTTCTGAGGGTGGATTTATCTTTTATAATTTTTATATAAGATTGTAAATTTGCTGTAGACACGACAGAGCCGCTCAATTCACTTATATAAGTTACTCCGCCGGCAGCTTCAAGTTTGGATTTTGATTTTAAATCCTCAGTCAACGTTATAATATCTACGGCAACATCTTTCTTGTACAGATCAAGTATGGATTCAAATATAACTTTATGAGAATCTTTATAAAAATCTTCAGCTTTTAAAACCTGCATTGATTCAACTATAGCGTTTTTATCAATAAGCATTGAACCAATTATACTCTGCTCGGCCTCTATATTATGAGGTATATTTCTAAAAGGTACATCCATGGGAACTTCACTCCTAAGGTTTTCAATAGTCAACAAAATTTACTAAGATTTATAATACCTACTTAAAGACCATATCCATAAGTTCTTCAACATTGGATATAGAGCGTATTTCAACATCCTCTACACTATTAGATAGATCTCTTAAATTTTCTTCAGGTATCAACACGGTCTTTATTCCCTTTCTCTTTGCCCCATAAATTTTTTCAAAAATACCGCCTACGGGTTTAATGTTACCTCTTAAAGAAATTTCCCCCGTTACAGCTATATCCTGTCTTAAAGGTTTATTTAAAAGGGCACTTATTATACATACCGTAATAGCAGCTCCTGCTGAAGGTCCGTCTATTTTCCCTCCTCCTATTACATTCACATGGATATCATAATCGCCTATATCTTTATCAGTAATCTTTCTTATAACTGAAGCTGCATTAAACACCGAATCTTTAGCCATGCTGCCTGCCGTATCATTGAATCTTACAACTCCCTTTCCACTCTCCTTGGCTTTAAACACTACTGACTCTATTTCTACAGTAGAGCCAATATAGCCCAATACACCTAGTCCATAAATATGTCCTACTTCATATTTTCTTTTTGGAATAGTTTCCTCAAATGGTACAAGTCTACTTATGGATATGATCCTCTGCAAATCTTTAACTGAAATATAGACCCTATCTCCTAAATTGTCAATTTTATTGCTATAAAGTGCGTACCCATAAGCATCGGATAATATGTTAACGGCTTTTCTTCCCTCTATAGTATATTTACTTATTAGTTGGGATACTCCATCTTCAATTTCTATATGAAGTCTTTCAGCTGCATTTTCCACTATTTTTTGTATACTTCTAGTAGAAAGCGGTTCAAAATAAACTTCCGTACACCTGGATCTAAGAGCAGGATTTATTTCACTTGGATCCCGTGTAGTAGCCCCTATAAGTAAAAAATTTGCCGGAGCCCCTTTTTTAAATAAATATCTTATATATTTCGGGATATTTTCATCATCAGGATCATAATATGAAGATGAAAACTGAACTCTTTTATCTTCCAGTACTTTTAGAAGTTTGTTCTGAAGCATTTCATCCAGCTCACCTATCTCATCAATAAAAAGTACTCCTCCATGTGCTTCTGTAACAAGTCCCAATTTCGGTTCCGGTATTCCAGTCTCTGCTAAATCCCTCTTTGTTCCCTGATAAATAGGATCATGCACAGAACCCAGAAGAGGATCTGTAATTTCTCTCGGGTCCCATCTCAATGTGCTTCCATCTACTTCTACAAATTTGGCATCACTGCCAAATGGAGTGAATTTAAGTTTTTTAGCTTCTTCAAGTGCAATTCTGGCAGCTGTAGTTTTACCCACTCCTGGAGGTCCGTATAAAATTATATGCTGCGGATACGGTGATGCAATTTTTGAAATCATCGATTTTATAGCCCTTTCCTGGCCTACAATCTCTTTAAAATTTTCAGGCCTCAAAAGTTCCTGTATATTTTTCCCGAAAGTTTTGGAATCCATTATTTCAAGCTCCGCATATTTTTTTAAAGTTTTTGCATTTTCACAGCCCTTTTGCTTTTTTATAATATTAAGTCTTATATCATCCATATATTTATCTTGGCGTTCTATAAGATTTTTTTCCACTTCTTTTTCAATACTATTTTTAACATATCTCTCCGCCAAAATTTCTGCAATCCAATTATTAGTATTCTCTAAAGCATTCTGTGCCTCTGATTCATCAGGTATAATTTCCAGGCCTTTTCCATCGCTCACTATTTTATTTAAGGCATATAGTCTTTCCAATACATTTTTACTATTCACATAGTTTTCAAGTTTATATTTTGTTATTCTAGATTTTATAGTACCCTTATCCATCATTTTCTTTAATAAATTGTTCAAAACATTTACTTGAGAATCCAACGGTACAGAATTATTAGATTTTTTATTTAATCCATCTACAAATTGCAGCTTCACAAATTTTCCTCCTTACTTTTCATCAATGACAACTTTTATTTTGGTAGATATTTCAGGATACAATTTAATCTCGACATAATATATGCCAAGCTGTCTTATATTGTTTACCAATATTTTTTTCTTATCTACATTTACATTGAATTTCCTTTTGAGTTCATCCGAGATATCTTTACCCGTTATCGAACCAAACAGTCTTCCATTTTCCCCTGATTTTACATCAAGTTTTATTTCTTTTCCCCTTAAGTTTTCTGCAAGCTTCTGTGCCTTTTCTATTTCTGAAATTTTTTGTTTTCTTTCTGCTTCTTTTCTATTATTCCATATATGAAGATTTACATCATTTGCCTCCTCAGCAAATCCTCTAGGTATTAAATAATTTCTAGCGTATCCATCTGAAGTTTTTACCACTTCCCCCTTTTTACCTAAGGATTTTACATTTTTCAGTAATATAACTTTCATTTAATCTTCACTCTCCTCAAAGTATTTTTTTATAACAATTTTTAATTTTTCCAGTGCCTCATCCACAGTCACATTTTTTAGCTTTGCCCCAGCCATAGTCATATGCCCCCCGCCTCCCAAAGCTTCAAGTATAAGCTGTACATTTATATCGCCCAAGGATCTTCCACTTATATAAACTTCATCTCTTATTTTAACAAAAACAAAGGAGGCTTGAATACCAGTAATATTTAGCAGTTCATCTGCCGCTTTGGCAGCTAGCAATATATTTCCCATTTTTTCAGGACATACTGCTATGGCAATGTTATTACATATTTTCGCCGACTTTATAATCTCGGCTTTTTTTAGATAAGTGCTTAAATCATTTGAAAAAAATTTTTTCACATCTATAGTATCTGCTCCCAATCTTCTTAAAAAGGATGCAGCTTCAAAAGTCCTTACACCAGTTTTAAAATAAAAATTTTTCGTATCAACACATATCCCTGCGAGTAGGGCTTCTGCTTCTATAGTTTTTATTTTAGGGTTTTCCACCATATAAGGTATCATCTCGGTAATAAGTTCAGAAGTAGAGGAAGCATAGGGTTCAATATAATTTAAAATAGAATCTTCAATAAAATCCGGTGGTTTCCTGTGATGGTCAATTACAGCCTTTCTATTAAATTTTTTTACTAAATCCATATTTTGTACATATCCTTCACTGTAAACATCCACTATTATAAGAAGACTATTCCCATTTATCTTATCCTTACAATTCTGACTATGTAAAAAAACATCTTGATACTCTTTTTCTTTTTTTATTTCACAAAGTATAGGCCTTATACTTTCATTGACATTGTCCAATACTATGAAACATTTCTTACCCAATTGAGCTATCACACTATGAAGTCCTACTGAAGAACCTAGACAATCTATGTCAGGATTGACATGACCCATTATAAACACATTACTGCTATCTTTTATTATATCTACAAGTGCCTGTGCTATTACCCTAGCTTTCACTTTAGTCCTTTTTTCAACTTCTTTAGTCTTACCACCGTAAAATAATAATTTATCCCCAGTCTTTACTACTGCTTGATCCCCACCTCTTCCGAGTGCCAGCTCTTTAGCTGATACCGCATACTTTTCATTTTCCTGCGGGTTCTCTCCACCTCTTCCAACACCAATACTGAGCGTCACGGAAAGTTTATTTCCCATGTTTATTTCTCTGACGTTGTCAAGTATTTCAAATTTATTTTTCATTTCATTTTCTATATATTTATTCTGAACACAAAATACATATTTGTTCGACTCATATTTTCTCACCATGGATTTCAAACGCTGGGCATACATATTTATGGTTCTTTCTATTTCAGCTATTATAAGAGGTCTATCATCTTCCTCCATGGTTTTTATTACATCGTCAAAATTATCCACTTCCATAAGCATTACTGTCTCTTTATTTGCATTTATAGAAGTCATAATATTATACGAATTCGTTACATCATAAAAATACAATATCATAACTCTATCTTTAAAATCTTCAGAAGTTGCCACTATGTTAGAATATATATCATAGTGTTTATCATTGATTTTTATGTACCTAAATATATTTTCCTTCCCATTTGCAGCTTGTTTTACATTAAAGTCTCCAGCTATATTTTTAATATTCTGGCCCAATATGTCTTTACCCTTCAATATAAGCGAAAAGTTTTGATTATACCAAAGGACATCACCGGTCATCTTTATTATAACAAGAGGAAATGGCAATTTTACGATAGTACTTCTGGTAGCCATATCAAGTTTTGAGGAAAAATCCTCTATAAACTTTTTCCACTTGTTTTTCCTTGATCTTGTATTTTTTATATTGTAAATTATAAGAAATATATATAAACAAACAGCTATAATACCTATAATCTTTTTATCTTCATATAATATTAACATTAAAATAAGTACTGCAATTATTATCATATATACCTTATTATTACTTGTAAAGTAATTATACTTATTATCCATTAAAATAAACCCCCAGTTATTTTTTTCCTGATTTTCTATAAGGGTCAAGTTTTCTAAAATCAAATATCATATCTATAAATCCTGCTAGAACATAAAATAATGATAAGCTGGATAAAGCTGTTAATATTATAATGACAGCAATAATTTTTTTAGATATTTTAAATTTTTTCAATAAATAATATGTCAATAATGCTATTCCATCTATAAAAAAAATAAGTTCCAAAATGATCTTAGAAGAGGCAACCAGATATTGTCCTGCCGCCATATTTCTTCTATTAAATAATATGCCGATGACAAGTATCAGTCCGACTAATGTTCCCACTCTGGTATTCATATACCATTGGCCCAAAGGCTTACTTTCATTCATCTGATATTTTAATTTTTTAAGTATGGATCTGGTTATAATATAATTCAAATAAGATAAGGTAAATGACATAATTATTATTACTGCAGGAATAAGTTTCATAATATACTCTGGTGTAAATATCTTGAGCATACTTTCCATAGAAGAAAGCTGATTACTTGATACACCGGCCTTCTCATACATATTTTTGCTTAAATCCATAGATTGCTTAAAATCCTCTACTATTTTATTGACAAATCCATATATTCCTCCTTTGCTTATAAACATTATATATACAGTAAAATAAAAGATTATTCCCACTGCCATTGCTATGGACAAAAATACCATAGTAGTGCTAAATTTCATTTTATTTTTTATGCAATACCCAAGAGTCATTCCTGTAAGTCCTGTCAGTATTATCAAAGATAATGCAAATATGGGATTATAAAATATTGACATCAGTATCCCACTTGCTATAACAGAAATCAAAGTGACCTTGTAATTCTGCTTAATATAAAGCAGAGTTATAGGTATTGGCAAAATGAAATTAGCAAATATAGAAAATACGGGTACATATACATTTATAAGCATCATAACTACTGTAATTGCCGTAGTCAAACTACCTTCAATAAGAGCCTTTGTATCATATGTACTTTTTTGCATTTTTACCTCCATTAATCCTTTTCTTTTAGATGATTATATAATTTAGTTAAATCCTTTCCCTGTAGTTCTATTTTGTCTTCTTCAATTATACCAATCTTTAATTTTTTTTTCATGGTTTCATCTACTGCCGTGTGTGAATATCCCAATCTTTCCGCAAGTAAATACAATATTATTATTGCCCCGGAAATGCAATCCAGCACAGATTCCTTTGCTACATTACTTCCTTTTGTAAGCAATTTAAAAAAATCACCTATTATACACAAAAGATCCGCTTTTAAACCCTCTACTATTTTAACATTATACATTATGTTAAAATTTTCTTTATCCATTTACTCCCTCTCCCATCATCCAATTTGATTTTGGATCCTTTATATACTTTTACATATAACAAAATCCTATTTTTATAATTCTAACTTATTCATAATAATATTATACATAAGTTAGAATATAATATTAAGTTAAAATGGCAATTTAAAGAATTATTATTTTCAATATAAAAAAAGTGAAGAATAAAAATTCCTCACCTCTAAGACTTATTCCGTTGTAAATGGTAGTAATGCTATATTTCTAGCTCTTTTTATAGCTTTAGTAAGCTCTCTTTGATGTTTTGCACAGTTTCCGGAAATCCTCCTTGGAAGAATTTTCCCTCTTTCTGTAACATACTTCCTCAACTTGTTTATATCTTTATAATCTATAGTTTCAGCTTTATCCATGCAAAAAGCACAAACTTTTCTTTTGGATCTCCTCATCTTTCCAGAATTTCTTCTTCCGCCTTCCCTATTGGCCATAAAATGAACACCTCCTTACCTTTAAAATGGGATATCTCCATCATCAACAGGTGTAATATCCTCTCCATAAACATCTTCATTAAAACCTTTGTTTTTATTTGAATTTTCCGCTGAATTTTCATTACTATTATTGCTATAGGAGCTTTTTGCAGTTTTATCTCCCCATTCAAGAAATTGAACTTCCTCTGCAATAACTTCAGTAACATATCTTCTAGTACCATCTTTAGCTTCATAATTTCTAGTCTGAATTCTACCACTGACACCTATAAGCTTTCCCTTACTCATATAGTTTGCTGTAGATTCAGCCTGTTTTCCCCATACAACAACCGGAATAAAATCTGCCTCTTTTTGTCCATCTCTAGAAAACCTTCTATCAACAGCTATAGTAAAGGTTGTAACCGCTTTACCCGTTCCAGGAGTAAATCTAAGTTCTGGATCTTTAGTCAATCTTCCAATTAAAACCACTTTATTCAATCAAAACACCACCTATTTTTCATCCTTCACTATTATGTGCCTTATAACTGTGTCTGTAATTCTAAATATTCTATCCAATTCTTTTGGCAATTTAGAATCGCTACTGAAATTTATCAAGGTATAATATCCTTCGTTAATTTTATCTATTTCATAAGCAAGTTTTCTCTTACCCCAGATATCAACGTTTTCTATTACTCCTCCACCCTTTTCTATTACATCCTTAAATTTATCAACATTTGATTTAAATGCCTCTTCATCTAAAGACGGATGTAATATAAATATAGTTTCGTATTTTTTCATTGATTCCACCTCCTCCCCTTGGACTAATGGCTGTAGAAATTAACAGCAGGGATTACAGATTACTATTGTATCACTGATTCTGTATAAGATCAATAAATTTCAATTAGTGCTGTGTGCCTTTTCACCGTCATCACTATTATCAGAATCCTGCCTGAGTATTTTTTTTACATTCCTTGTAAATTTACTCCTTGGAAGCATCACTATTCTTCCACAACCACAGCATTTAATTTTTATATCGGCTCCAAGCCTTATTATCTCCCATTTATTACTCCCGCAGGGATGGCTCTTTTTCATTTCCACTATATCACCTATATAAAAAACTTTTTTCATTTATTACCCTTCCTTCAATAATTTTATTGACAAACAAGGAGTTTTTATATTTTCTTTTTTAAACATTTCTCCAATCTGTTTCCTGAGTTTCATTTCCATATTCCATTGAGTCATTGGTCTGGTTTTTCCTGATATCCTGATTGTCACTTTATCATCCGCTATTTTTATTATGCCCTGGACAGCAGGTCCTTCTTTAACATCACTATTTTTTTCCTTGAATTCACTGCATAGATCAGATAATAATTTTATAACTCTATTTATATTTTCTTCATAGGATACATCCACATCTATAATAATTCCCACATTCCCCTTAGAATGATTGGTAACTTTAGTAATAAGTCCGTTCGGTATTATATGTAAATCTCCATTAAAATCTCTTATTTTAGTAATTCTTAGTTCTATGCTTTCCACTATACCGCTTTTATCATCTATGCTTACATAATCTCCAACTGAAAATTGATCCTCAAATAGTATAAAAAAACCATTGATAATATCTTTTATAATATTTTGTGCTCCAAAACCAACTGCAACTCCGCCTATTCCTGCAAAAGTCAATCCAGTAATACTTATCTTCGGTGATATCACCGAAATGATAGTAAATATTCCAAAAAAATACACTGAATACTTCAATACACTTTTTAAAATAGCTCCAATTGTTTTAGCTTTTTTATCATTTAACGATATTTTAAAATTCTTCTGCTTCGAAACATATCTCTTTATGATTATATTTCCTATTTTTATAATTAAATACATGGAGATCAATATTAATATTACTTTAAAAACCACTTCTGTAAAATTAAGAATACTTTCTTTATATATAGATAATTTTCCTATTTTAACAGCATCATCTTCTACAACGATTTTAAAAAAAGGAAAAACCTTATTGAATATCATATTTTACCTCCAAAGCTGCAATGGTATATATCCTCTATCACTTCTTTTATAAATATTTTTAACAATCAATTGTCCCTGCCTAACCAATTGTTTTATTTTTTCTACGTATATATCATCTACTTTTATACTTATTCCACAACTTTTCGTAATAACAGCAGGTGTAGGCATAACATTAACTTTTATGCCATTTTCCTTTAAAAGCTTTTCTCCATTTATAGCACCATGTGTATTCTTAAAAGTTATTATATAATATTCCTTCATAATTATCATAATACAGTCAAAATAAAACTGTAACCTCCTGTAAAATTTTACAATAATTATATACAACAATTATTTATTAGTTTATAATTGTGTATATAACTATTTTATATATTATTATAACAGAAATATCACCACAAGTTTATAAAATATATGGTATTTATTATTAACTTGTGATACAGTCACATTAATGCTGTTAACAATCAGGAAAAATAAAAGGGAGTTGTTATTACTACTGTGAAAGAACTAATGAACAAAATTGATAGAATCGTTTTATTTTTTGTCCTCTACACATTGATATTCTTAATATTCTTTAATACAATTGACTACACACTGCCTTTCGTATTAGCTTTAATATGTGCTTTAATACTAAAGAAACCAACTCTGCTTATTATCAGGAAACTTAAAATAAACAATGGAATTGCCTCTCTCATCACAACTACAATATTTTTTGCAGTAATACTGATTATATTATCCTTTGGAATAGTTGCCATAACTCAAGAGGCTATCCAATTGGGAAAGAATGTCCAATCATATATTTCCAGTAATTATAATAATTTATATGATTCTATATACAAGCTGCAAAAATACTATAATAATTTAGATCCTTACATAATAAACACTTTTGAAAAAAACTTTACAGGTTTCATCGATAAAGCTTCCAATTTAGCAGTAAGTTTTTCAGGTAAATTGGTGAGTTATCTTGTGAATTTAATAACTACCATACCCTATGTATTAATGGTGATACTTTTCACGCTGCTGACAACATATTTTTTTACAAAAGACATGACTTCTTCAAACATGAATATATCCAGGCTACTTCCAGACAGCAAGACAGTCAAATTATATAAAATATACAATGAAAGCAAAAAGATGATTGGAAATTACCTATTATCATACATGATAATTATCTCCATTACTTTTATAGAAACTCTGATAGTATTTTTAATATTTAAAATAAAATATGCACTGATTTTAAGTATTGTATGTGCCATAGCAGATATACTGCCTATCATAGGAATAGGAATCATATATATTCCTTTGGCACTTATTTACCTGATTACCACAAACAACTATGTTGTTTGCTTTGGATTAATAATTTCTTACTTAATAGTTTCAATTATAAGACAAATTATTGAACCTAAAATAGTTTCTTCTTCTCTAGGAATACATCCAGTAGCAGTATTAGCATCTTTATTTATTGGATTAAAGGTGAATGGACTTCTAGGTGTGATATTCTGTATATTTTTAGTTATCTTCTATAATATATTCAAAAAATTAGATATGCTGTAGAATTGTCAATTAAAATATTACTATTATACGTATAAAAAACCTCCTTATAGTAAAAAATATATTTAGGAGGTCCTTTTATGATTAAGAAAATGATAGTAGATCCGTCTTCCCCAAATTCAATATTTGATTTAAGAGATATCTTAAGCAATGAACTGCAAATTATCATGGAATCTGACAGAAATATAGTAATACTCTGCATAGGTACAGATAGATCAACAGGAGACAGTTTAGGACCTATAGTTGGAGATAAATTAAAATTTTTAATGAGAAGCAGAATTGAATTGTATGGTAATTTACAACATCCGGTACATGCAAAAAATATTGTAGAAACAATAGATAAAATAAATCTAAAATATAATAATCCCTTTGTCATAGCAATCGACGCGTCATTGGGTTCTATTCAAAATGTTGGCAAAATAATAATAGAATCAAAACCGCTTCACCCCGGATCCGCCATGAATAAATCCTTACCACAAGTAGGCGATTTAAGCATCACTGGAATTGTAAACATATGTGGGGCTATGGAATTCATGGTGTTACAAAACACTAGACTATTTACAGTAATACAACTTGCCAATACAATTTCCAGAGGACTATATTATTCAATATTAAAAACTGTACATTCAAAAAACTCAAATAATGCCTTAATAAATACAGAAATCTAAAAGCTCAAAATACCCTATCTCTAAGTATATATTCTAATTCATCTGCACTCTTTCGCCCCAGATCAATTATTAGAGTATCTTTATTCTTTATATGTAAATTTGCAAGTCCATTATCTTTCAATCTACAAACTATAGCATCACATTTCATATCTTTACTATCATTTATTATCATATATCCTCTTTTACGCAATTCATTTCCTATATAATTTAAATCACTGGGAACGTATATTTTCATATAAAAAACCTCCTTAAAAAGTAATTTTCCCTTAAGGAGTTTTTTTTATGTAAATAATTTTATATTCCCTTATTTATACATTCATTCAAAACCTGTTTTTCTTCTTGAGACAATTCATACCTAGACATACCACTATCTATAGGTTTTGCATAAGTAGTACTCTCATCTCTTCCATATATTCCAGTAATTATTACACCATCATTATTTGCATCCAATAATGCAATTGAAAAACTCAAGTCACTACCTACATCTTCAAAAGCCCTATAACGCACAATAGATATTTTTTGTATACAGCGCTTTATCTTTGAATTCAAATTATCATACATTTTTTTAACATTTTCAGATTCTTTTTGGGCATCATTTACTTTATCAAAATATTTTACAATAAGATCTTCTAGATTTTTACCACTTGAACCACGCACAAGTTTTTTATATTTTCTTTCCAATCTATTTAATGATTTAAATATTATGACATTCATAATCAATAATATTATTACTAATATAACTAATCCAATTACAATATACAATTGTAAATTATTCAACAAGTTACTGATATTTTGCATATTTTTCTCCCTTCATATTACAAAATGTTTCACGTGAAACATTAATATTTTTATTAAACTTCCAATATATCCAATATTCTCTGCAAATCTTCCTGAGAATAATATTCTATTTCTATTTTCCCCTTGTTCTTCTTATCAACCAATAAAACTTTAGTACCAAATAAATTTTCCAATTTTTCTCTTACATCTACATAATAAATATTTTCTTTTCTATCAGGTTTCTTCTTATTTCTCTTTACAGAATTTAAATTTTTAATTATCTTCTCTATATTCCTTACCGTCAAATTTTTATCTACTATTTCTCTGGCCAATTTATATTGCAATTCAGTATTTTCCACTCTTAGAAGAGACCTTCCATGTCCTTCACTAATAATACCATCCATGAGATATTTTTGAACTCTACTATCAAGGTTGAGAAGCCTCATACAATTTGAAATCGCAGTTCTGGATTTTCCTATTCTGCGGCTTAATTCATCTTGAGTAAGATTAAAATCATCAATCAATCTCTTATATGCTAAAGCTTCTTCTATTGGATTCAAATCCTGTCTTTGTATATTCTCTATAAGAGAAATTTCTAAAACTTCGCTGTCAGATAAATTCATTATAATTGCAGGTATTTTTTTAACACCAACGAGTTTGGCTGCTCTCCATCTTCTTTCACCTGCTACTATATTATATCTACTATCTGCAATTTTATTAAGTATAAGAGGTTGAATTATACCATGTTCTTTTATAGATTGAGAAAGTTGCTCTATTTTACTTTCATCAAAGTTTTTCCTGGGTTGAGCCCTGTTGGCTTTTATAAGATCAATATCAATGTAATGTATATCTTTTTGATCTTCCTTTTGATCTTCTAAAGCATTATCGGGTATTAACGCCCTCAGACCTTTCCCCAGTCCATATTTTTTACCCAAATTTTATTCACTCCTTTTGTCTGTTCAAAAACTCTTTAGTTAGCAGCTCATAGGCTTCCGCCCCTTTACATTTATCATCATAAAGCACTACAGGAAGTCCAAAGCTAGGAGCTTCTGCCAATCTTATATTCCTAGGTATAGTAGTTTTATATACCTTATCTTTAAAAAATTTCTTCACTTCTGAAATAACTTGAGTAGAAAGATTAGTCCTCATGTCACACATACTCATAATTACCCCTTCTATTTCCAAGCTCCTATTCAATGACTCTCTGACTAATTGTATTGTATTTATAAGTTGTCCAACTCCCTCTAATGCATAAAATTCACATTGAATAGGTATTATAACACTATGAGATGCCGTAAGCGCATTTATAGTTAACAATCCCAAAGATGGTGGACAATCTATAAATATAAAATCATATTTTTGTACTAAATTTTTTAATTTATTATCCAATATACTCTCTCTATTTTTTTTATCTATAAGTTCCACTTCAGCACCAGCCAATTCCATAGTAGAAGGAATTATAAAAAAATTATCTATTAGTTCACATTTTCTCACAACTTCATTTATATTGATTTCTGAATTCAGTACATCATATATTGAATTTTCTATATTTCTCTTGTCAATGCCCAACCCGCTAGTAGTATTCCCCTGAGGATCAATATCTATATCCAATATCTTATATCCCTGCATAGCCAAATATGCACTTAAATTAATACAAGTAGTGGTTTTCCCAACTCCACCTTTTTGATTAAATATCGATATAATTTTTATCCTGCTCACTCCCTTCAGCTTATTATTAACTTTATTTTTAATTATATATTTTTATTTAAAATAATAAAAGAGTTTTTGTACAAATTTAATCTAAAATAAATTAATTCAGAAGTAAAACAAGACATTTTTTAAAGATAAAAAAATAAAATGTTTCATGTGAAACATTTTATTTTTTAGGAATCGTAATTATTATTTGTATTTTATCATCAAGATCCTGAGAAGAATATCTTGCATTCAAACCATATTTATCAAATATCTGTTTAACTGTATTCATATAAACCCTTGGAGAAAATATTCCTTTTATTTTCTTCCTCTTACCCTTTTTTACCTTTCCAGTTTTTGTTTTATCATTTATTATTTTATCCAGTTCTCCGTTAATAAGCTCCTCTGTTTTCTTAACATTTAAACCTTTTTTAATAACTTCCTTTAATACTTTTTTTTGAAGATCTACTGTAGGAAGCTTTAAAAGTGCTCTTGCATGTCTTTCAGTTAAATCATTATCCAGTAATATTTTTCTAATTTCATCATCTAATTTAAGCAGTCTAATTTTATTGGCAATAGTCGATTGTTTTTTCCCTATAACCTCAGCTAATTTTTCTTGAGTATAAGAATGATCTTTAATCAAATTATAATATGCCTCTGCTTCTTCTAAAAAATTGAGATCCTCTCTTTGCAAATTTTCTAAAAGAGCTATGGCTGCAGATTCTTTATCACTTATATCAATTATTATTGCAGGCACTTCAGTCAGCCCTGCCTTTTTTGCAGCCTTAAGCCGCCTCTCTCCAGCTACCAATTCATATTTATTTTCACCTAATTTCCTTACCGATAAAGGTTGAATCACTCCGTGTACATTTATAGACTGGGCTAATTCCTCCAGGCTCTCTTCATCAAAATGCTTTCTTGGCTGATATACATTAGGTAAAATTAAATCTACAGGTATATAATTAACTCTTTTTTGCATATTTAACCATCCCTCTTACATTTCCTATTATTAACATTTCTTTATTCTTTTATAAAATCCTGCTATTTTATATAATTTTCGTACGACAAATTATTTCATTTATTTCAATGGTTTTTTAGCAACTGTTCCTGATCTTCTTGGATAGGTTTTAGGAGTTCTCTTGATTTTTTTTATTACAACTAAATTATGATTCAGCTCACAATTTTCTACATTGATTATACTTTCAATCTTACCACCTAAAATATCAATAGCTTTTTTACTTTCTTTCACTTCTTCATCCACCGCAGGACCTTTCATAGCTATAAAATAGCCTCCTACTTTTACATATGGAATACAAAATTCACTTAAAACCGTTAAATTTGCCACTGCCCTCGATACAGCAATATCATATTTTTCTCTATACTCTATTTTTCTAGAAAAATCTTCCGCCCTTCCATGTATACAAACTATCTTATTTAATTTAAGCTCTAATACAACTTGATTTAAAAAATTTATTCTCTTGTTTAAAGAATCCAAAAGAGTAATATTCTTTCTATCATCCATTATCTTAATAGGAATACCTGGAAATCCAGCTCCCGTTCCTATATCTATAATATCTAAAGCGTCTTTCATAGGCGAAAACTTAAATATCTCCATACAATCTACAAAATGTTTTTTGATAATATCCCTATCTTCTACTATAGCAGTAAGATTTATTTTATTATTCCATAACTTCAGCATATCTTTATATTTCATGAATCTATTATATTTATCTTCATCAAAACCCAATTTAATATCGTTACATGCTTCCATCATAATTTGAAAATAATTCATAACAATTCTCCAAATCAATCTTAATTAATATTATAATTATAAATTTTTTTCTCTAGCTCTTTTTTCCATATAAATTAATAATACAGAAATATCCGCCGGTGAAACTCCTGAAATTCTAGAAGCCTGGCCAACATTCATAGGTCTTATTTTGTTCAATTTCTGCATGGCTTCTATTCTCAACCCCTTGATTTTATCATATTCTATATATAAAGGTATAACTTTATTTTCAAGTTTTTTAAATTGAGCCACTTGTTCAAGCTGCTTACTTATGTATCCTTCATATTTTGAAATTATATTTACTTCTTCTTTAACATCTTCACTTAGTTCAGGCCTATTTACATCTAGAGCCCCCACATTAAAATAATTGAGTTCCGGCCTTTTGATCAATTCATATAAGCTAACGCTCTTTTTCAGCTCGGATGAATTCAATGAACTTAAAAAATCAATCACTTCTTTTTTCGGCGTTATTTGAATACTCTTTATTCTATTTAATTCTTTTTCTATATCATCTCTTCTCTTTAAATATTTTTTATATCTAGCCTCATCGACCAAACCTATTTTATACCCCATTTCCGTGAGTCTCAGATCTGCATTATCCTGTCTAAGCAATAATCTGTATTCAGCTCGAGATGTCATCATCCTATAAGGTTCTTCAGTTCCCTTCGTAACTAAATCATCAATTAAAACACCTATATAACCATCAGATCTTTTCAAAATAAGAGGTCTTTTCCCCTCAGATTTAAGGGCAGCATTAATACCTGCAATTATTCCCTGAGATGCTGCTTCTTCATATCCGGAACTTCCATTTAATTGTCCGGCTCCAAATAGACCTTCAATATTCTTAAATTCCAATGAAAGTTTTAATTGAAGTGGATTTATACAATCATATTCAATGGCATAACCTGTTCTTAAAAACTCTACATTCTCAAGTCCAACTATTGTCTTATACATGGCAATTTGTACATCCTCCGGCATAGAAGTAGAAGCGCCATCAACATACATTTCATTCGTATCTTCTCCTTCAGGCTCTATAAATATCTGATGCTGTTCTTTATCTGGGAACCTGACTACCTTATCTTCAATAGACGGACAATATCTCGGACCCACTGATTTTATTGTACCATTATAAAGTGGTGATCTATCTATATTATTTCTTATAATTTTTGATGTATTTTTTGTAGTATAAGTCAAATAACATGGAACTTGAGCTTTGTCTAAGTTTTCACTCATAAAAGAAAACGGTACTATTCTCTTATCCCCCGGCTGCTTTATCATCTTTGAAAAATCCACACTTCTCTTATTTATCCTAGCCGGAGTACCTGTTTTGAATCTTCTAAGCTCTATTCCCAAATCAAGCAAGCTCTGTGAAAGATCATTAGACGGCATAAATCCATTAGGGCCTGAACTATAGCTAACATCCCCTATAATAACTTTTCCCTTCAAATAAGTTCCTGTAGCCAAAACTACAGTTTTCGACCGAAAATACGCTCCATTTCTAGTAACTACTCCGCAAACCTTTTTATTTTTATCTGTCTTTATTTTTACTACCTCTACCTGTCTCAAATATAAATTAGGCTGCTTTTCAATTACTCTTTTCATTCTTCCAGAATAATTCCTCTTATCGGCCTGAGCTCTAAGGGAATGCACTGCAGGACCCTTGGATGTATTTAACATTCTCGACTGTATAAAAGTATGATCGATATTTACACCCATTTCACCCCCTAATGCATCTATTTCCCTTACTAAATGCCCCTTAGCTGTTCCTCCCACATTAGGATTACACGGCATAAATCCTATACTATCCAAATTCATAGTACACATTAAAGTTTTACATCCCATTCTAGCCGCAGCAAGGCCTGCCTCACATCCTGCATGACCTCCTCCCACAACTATTACATCATATTTATCCGAAAAATATTCCAAAATCCACTACCTACTTTCCTAAACAAAATTTTGAAAATATCTTATCAATTATATTTTCTTCCAGAGTATCTCCAGTTATTTTACCTAAATTAGTCCAAGCATTTCTCATATCTATAGAAGCTAAATCTATAGCCGGGGTATTTTTCAATACATCCAAGGCTTCCATGCAATTTTTCCTGGCTCTAATTAAGCACTCTTTATGTCTTACATTAGTTACAAATAAATCCTCAGATCTAACCTCACCTTTAAAAAACAATTTCTTAATACAATTTTTAACTTCATCTAATCCATTGCCCAATTTAATTGAAGTCTTTATCACAAATTTTGAATTTAGTTCGTGAATACTGTCTAAATCTATTTTATCACCTAGATCTATTTTATTTAACAAAATTATATATTTCTTATTATCTACATATTCTATTATTTTTCTATCTTCATCATCTAATTTCTTACTGGAATCCAACATTAATATAATTAAATCAGAATTATCTATTTTTTCCTTGGATTTTTCAACTCCAATTTTTTCAACCACATTATCAGTTTTTCTGATTCCAGCCGTATCACTTATTTTTACAGGTATTCCACCTATATTCATGTACTCTTCTATAACATCCCGCGTAGTACCTGGGACATCAGTAACTATGGCTCTGTTTTCCATAATCAATGAATTTAAAAGAGACGACTTTCCTACATTTGGTTTTCCAACAATTACTATATTCAACCCTTCTCTAACTATTTTTCCCTCTTCGGCAGTACCTAACAAAAAATCTATTCTATTCAATATTTTTTTTAACTCTGCAGAAGCCTTATCAGACGTTACTTCCTCTAAATCAGCTTCAGGGTAATCAACAGTAGCTTCAATTGATGCAATTATTTCTAAGAGATCTTCTCTCAATGAATTAATTTCTTTGGAAACTTTTCCCTTCGACTGTTGAACCGCAGCTTTCATAGATACTTCAGTCTTTGCATTGATTATGTCAGTCACTGCTTCAGCCTGACTTAAATCAATCCTTCCATTTAAAAATGCCCTTTTAGTAAATTCTCCTGGTTCAGCCATTCTGGCTCCAGCTTTAATAACTTCCTCAAGTACTTTTTTAGCTGCCAAAACCCCACCATGACAATTTATTTCAACTGTATTTTCAGTTGTATAACTTTTAGGTGCTTTCATGAAGCTTACTAGAACTTCATCCAACAATTCTCCTGTTTCCCTTTCCACTATAAAGCCATATCTCATTGAATAGGATTTTATATCTAACAGTCTTCTATTATTTTTTCCTTTAAATATTTTATTTACTATTTCAAGAGATCTTTCTCCTGAAACCCGCACAATAGATATTCCGCTTTCACCCAAAGCTGTAGCTATTGCCGCCATGGTATCAACTTTTTCCATCATTTCACTTCCCATTAATCTCAATTTAATAAACAGTCTTAAATATCATCTACAATTCTTCCGGGTATTTAAAAAAGAAAGCCTTTAGGCTTTCTTTAAATCTACTACAACTCTTCTAAAAGGCTCCTGACCTTCACTATAAGTATTTACATAAAGATCATTTTGAAGGGCAGAATGAATTACCCTTCTTTCATAAGGGTTCATTGGTTCCAATTTAACCACTCTCCCTGTCCTCTTAACCTTTTCAGCTACTTTCCTAGCAAGTCTTCTTAAAGTTTCCTCTCTCTTCGCTCTATAGTTCTCCGTATCTAAAATCACTCTTTTATATTCCATGTCATGATTTTTATTTATAACAAGACTCAAAAGATATTGAATTGCATCCAAAGTCTCTCCTCTATATCCTATAAGTATTCCCATATCTGAACCAGTTAAATATATCTTTATTACATTGTTTTCCTCTTTTATTTTTATTTCTGCATTTACTCTTATTTTTTCTAAAACATTCTTTAAAAATATCCTTGCTTCATTTATGTAATCCCTTTTTACTTTGACTCTTACCTTAGCCGGCCGTATCCCTATAAAATTTAAGAATCCCTTATTACCTTCATCTAATACTTCAACTTCAACTTTATCCCTTTCAACATTCAACTTCATTAATGCATTCTTCAGTGCTTCTTCAACAGTTTTCCCTGTAGTTTCTACAACATTCATGCCACATAGCCACCCCCTAGGCCTTACTATTTTTAGTTTTTTTACCCATTTCAATTTTTTTAATAACTACAGTTTGTGCTATTTGAATTAAATTACTAACAACCCAATACAATACTAATGCCGATTTAAATTTCATACTCATATATACCATGAATATAGCCATTCCTATATTCATCATTTTACTTTGCTTAGCTTGTTCACCAGTAGTAGGCATTACTATAATCCCCGATATATAAGTAGTTGCTCCCGATATAATGGCAAGAAGAAAATCAGTTTTAGCCAAATCTTTCATCCATAGAAAACTAACACCATTTATTCCTGTTAAATTATTAAAAACGTAGTAAAGAGCTAACAGAAGAGGCCACTGAATAAGAAGTGGGAGGCATCCACTAAAAGGACTTGCTCCTTTTTCCTTATATAATTTCATCATTTCCTCTTGTGCTCTCTGTGGATTTTTTTTATACTTTTCCTGCAGCTTTTTAATCTCCGGTTGAATTTCATTCATTACAAAAGAAGATCGCAATTGTTTTATCCCCAAGGGAAGTATTATGAGTCTAATTATTATAGTCATCAAAATTATTGCTATACCATAGGAAACATTGGGATTAGGTATAAACGAAATTACAAAACTATGTAAGAAATTAAAAAATCGAACAAAAGCATCATTTAAATATTGCAAAATATTAAACCTCCTGAAATTTATTTAACCGGATCATATCCACCTTTACAAAATGGATTACATCTCAATATTCTTTTTATAGACATAAACCCACCTTTTATAATACCATATTTTTGCAATGCTTCCAATGCATATTGTGAACAAGTAGGATAAAATCTGCAACATGGCCTTTTTAGAGGTGATATATATTTTCTATACAATTTAATTAATAAAATCAAAAATTTTTTCATTTCCACAAACCTGCTTTTTTAATTAAATTTTTTATAGAATTTCCTATTTCCATATAATTTCTACCTTTTGATAAATTTCTGGCTATAAATACTAAATCATAGCCTACTTTTATATTATCACTATTCAACCTATAAATCTCTTTAATCAAACGTTTTATTCTATTTCTTTCTACACTGTTTCCCACTCTTTTATTTATAGATACACCCAATCTATTTATATTTTTCTTATTTTTATAAATATATAGTACTAATAGACTATTAGAAAAAGATTTGCCTCTTCTATATACAGCACGAAATTCCGCATTTTTTCTTATTCTGTAGATTCTCATTTTTGCTCCTTTTTTACTTGCAGAAAAAGGCCACAAAAGCGGCCTATGCTGTTAATTTCTTTCTACCTTTTTGTCTTCTTCTTTTAATAACATTTCTTCCTGATAAAGTTCTCATCCTTTTTCTAAAACCGTGCTCTCTTTTTCTTTGTTTCTTTTTCGGTTGATAAGTCATCCACATAATATTATAAAAACTCCCTTCACTTTAATGTTGATCTTTATATAGAATTTGATATTCTCATCTTAAAATATCGTCAAATTTTTAAAGTTTTACTATTAAATTATATATTCACTAACTTATAATGTCAACATAAATTCAAAAGTATAGATTTCAATCAAAATAGTTTTTATCTACAAATTGTGGATAATTTCTTGAATAGGTTCTTTGGTTTTGATATTATAAATAGGGGATTGTTAATAACTCTAAAAAATATACTACTTATCCACAACTGTGGATAAAAATGTGCATAACTTGTTTTTTTTAATATTTTTTTTCTATATATTTACCTATTTTACTAACATTATTCATTGTAAATAATGTTAATATTTACTTTAACACTTATGTTTTTATTTTTTTTACTCTAAAATTATAAACTTAATTATAAACATGTGAATATTTTTATACACACATGTCAACAAATTATAATAACGAAACACATAAACTCAGAATTTTTTCTAAGACTGGAGGATACAAAATGAATGCCCATCCAAAAGAAATATGGGAACAATCTTTAAAAATAATAAAAGGTGAAATTACTGAAGTAAGTTTTAACACATGGATTAAAAGCATTACTCCTGTATCCATCGAAAACAATATTTTTATATTAAGTGTACCAAATGATTTAACAAAGGGGATATTAGCCAGCAAATATACAAATTTAATATCAAACGCATTAAAATTAGTTACTTCAAAAAAATATAACATTAAATTTTTAGTATCATCTGAATCTGAGGAGGCATTGACATTAGATAAAAAAAACTTTAAAAAAGAAACAGAATCGAAAGACGAAGAAACACCACCTATGCTAAATCCTAAATACACCTTTGATTCTTTCGTAATAGGCAACAGCAACAGATTTGCCCATGCAGCATCTTTAGCTGTAGCAGAATCTCCCGCTAAAGCTTATAATCCCTTATTTATATACGGAGGAGTGGGACTTGGAAAAACTCATTTAATGCAGGCTATAGGTCACTACATACTTGAAAATAATATTAAATCAAAGGTAATGTATGTTTCATCAGAAAAATTTACAAATGAACTTATAAATTCAATAAAAGATGATAAAAATGAAGAATTTAGAAATAAATATAGAAACATAGACGTACTTTTAATAGATGATATCCAATTTATAGCCGGTAAAGAAAGTACCCAGGAAGAGTTTTTTCATACTTTCAATGCTTTATATGAAGCAAACAAACAAATAATACTATCAAGTGACCGACCGCCAAAAGAAATACCTACGCTGGAAGATAGGTTGAGATCTAGATTTGAATGGGGGCTTATAGCCGATATCCAACCACCTGATTTTGAAACAAGGATGGCTATATTAAAAAAGAAAGCCGATGTAGAAAATTTAAATATTCCAAATGAGGTCATGGTATATATAGCTACTAAAATCAAATCAAATATCAGAGAATTAGAAGGAGCTCTAATACGTATAGCTGCCTTTTCCTCACTTACAAATAAAGAAATAAGCATTGACTTAGCTGTCGAAGCACTAAAAGATATAATCTCAAGTAAACAGTCTAAACAAATTACAGTAGATCTAATACAAGACGTAGTAGCAAATTACTATAATTTAAAAGTATCCGATTTCAAATCAGCCAGAAGGACGAGAAATGTAGCTTTTCCAAGACAAATAGCAATGTATTTGTGTAGAAAACTTACAGATATGTCACTGCCTAAAATAGGAGAAGAATTTGGAGGTAGAGATCACACTACTGTAATACACGCCTATGAAAAAATATCAAATAATTTAAAAAAAGACGAAAGCCTTCAGAATGCAATAAAGGATTTGACAAAAAGGTTAAACCAAGGATAATTATAAACAGCTGTTTATAATATTCTATGATACATTGTTGATATTATGATATATACATTATTTCTTTTTTTTCTGTGGATAATACGATGTTAAATTGCTTATTTATCCACAATTATTTTTCTCATTTTTTTCAGTATTATTAACAACTTTGAGATATATAAACATACTAACAATCCCTACTACTACTACTAAATTGTTAATTATCTATCTATATATATATCAACTAAAATAAAATATTAACAAAGGGGAAATCAAAAATGAAATTTAAATGCAAGAAAACAAATTTACAAGAAGCCATAAACACAGCTCAAAGAGCAATAACTGGAAAATCAAGTATGCCAGTATTAAATGGTTTAAAAATAACTGCTTCAAATAACATAATTACCTTAGTAGGATCAGATATAGATTTAAGTATAGAAACTAAAATACATGCAAATGTTGAAGAAGAAGGAGCAGTTGTAATAGATGCGAGATTATTTGGAGAGATAATAAGGAGATTACCCGACGATGAAATAAATATTTTAACCGTAGAAAACAATTCTGTAGAAATATTATGTCAAAAATCAAAATTCACCCTCATACATATGAATGCGAGGGATTTCCCTGAAATACCCAATATAAATGAAAACATGATTTTTTCAATACCTCAAAAAACATTGAAGAATATGATAAGAAGTGTTATATTTGCCACAGCTCAAGATGAAACAAGACCTATCCTCACGGGAGTGTTGTTTGAAATAAAAAATAAAAAATTAAATTTAGTGGCACTGGATGGTTATAGATTGGCCCTAAAGTCTAAATATTTAAATACAGATAATACTATTAATGCAGTAATTCCAGGAAAAACATTAAATGAAGTTTCTAAAATTTTAGAGGATAATGATGAAAATGTAAATATAACATTTACACCAAATCACATATTGTTCAATCTGGATAATACAAAAATAATATCTAGACTTTTAGAAGGAGAATTTATAAAATATAATTCTATAATTCCTGAAGAGTTTAATATGACAGTTACAGCAAAGAAAGATGAGCTTTTGAGCTGTATTGAAAGAGCCTCCCTAATGGCTAAGGATAGCAATACCAATCTTATAAAATTGGAATTAGAAGAAAACAAAATGGTAATAACATCTAATTCTCAATTAGGAATGGTAAGAGAAGAATTAAATATAATTTTGCAGGGAGATAATCTGAAAATTGCATTTAATTCAAAATACTTAATTGATGTTCTAAGAATAATGGATGAAGAGGAAATTGTTTTAAAATTCTCCAGCAGCGTAAGTCCATGTATAATTAAAAATAAGATTAAAGATAATTGTACTTACTTAGTTTTACCAGTTAGACTTTTAAATAGTTAAAAATTAATAAATTGGAGATAATAGAAAATGTATGAAATAAAAATTAGCACAGATACGATAAAATTGGATTCATTTTTAAAATGGTGCGGGGCTGTTTCGCAGGGATCTGAAGCTAAAATTTTTATAAAAAATGGCAAAGTAAAGGTAAATGGAGAAATAGAAACAAGAAGAGGCAGAAAACTCTATAAGAGTTTTATTGTTGAATTTGGAAATAAAACCTATAAAATTGTGTAGTTACATTTACGTTAAAAATTATTCTTAATTATATTCTATATGTTGTGATATAATTATAAATAGGTGTTTTTAAATGTATATTAGGTATTTAAAGCTCATTAATTTTAGAAATTATAGGAAGCTTGATATTAAGTTTGGTAAAGGTACGAATATATTTATAGGGGATAATGCTCAGGGAAAAACAAATTTACTTGAAAGCATATATTACTGCGGCATAGGAAAATCTCCCAGGACAAATAGAGACAGGGAATTGATCAACTGGAATGGTAGAGAATCTTATATAAGGGCATATGTGGAAAGAAAACCCCTGGATAAAACTATAGAAATAAAAATATTCAAAGAAGGGAAAAAGGGAATAAATATAAATTCCATAAAAGTAAGCAAATTATCTCAACTTATGGGAATTTTTAATGTAGTGATGTTTTCTCCCGAAGATTTAAAGATAATAAAAGAATCACCCGTTTATAGAAGAAAATTTTTAGATATTGAACTCTGTAAGTTTAGTAAAAAATATTATTTCAGCCTGGTTCAATACAACAAAGTTTTGAATGAAAGAAATGCATTACTTAAAAATTGGTCCAATTACAACCAAAATATAATCCAGGTTTATGATAAACAACTTTCTAAATACGGCGGGTTTATAATATATTTGAGAAATAAATATATAGAAAAGCTTAGTGAAAAGGGCAAGATCATACATGAAGATATAACCTCAGGATCTGAAAATATAGAATTCAGATATGTGACGCAGGTAAAAGATCTAGATAAACCAGAAAACAATTTGTTTGAAATACTGAGTTCAAACAGAAAAAAGGATATAGAGAGGGGAACTACCCTTTATGGACCGCATAGAGATGATTTCATTACAGGTATAAATGGGATAAATGTTAGAAGTTTTGGTTCTCAAGGACAACAGAAAACATCAGTTTTAACATTGAAATTTGCTTCTCTCGAGATAGTTAGGGAGGTTATAGGTGAATATCCTGTATTGCTGCTGGACGATGTTTTATCTGAATTGGATTTGAAAAGACAAAATTATATATTGAATTCTATAAAAAATATACAGACATTTATAACTTGTACAGGAATTGATGATATTAAAAAAAATTCTCAAAATGAAGCAAATTTATTTGTTGTACGAAATGGTAAAATAACTACGATTTAGTTTTGAAAGGAGATTATTTATGTTTTTACATCTAGGTGAAAATATAGTCGTTCCAACAAAAGATATAATTGGAATATTTGATGTTGAAACTTCAACATATAATTCCGACACAATTCAATTTTTAAGAATGGCTGAGGAAGATGGATTTGTTCAGAGGATCACAAAAGATAAGCCTAAATCTTTTATTATTGCCGAAGTGAATAAAAAAAGTAAAATCTATTTGTCACCTATATCTTCATCCACGTTGACTAAAAGATCAAAAGCTCTAAAGTATGAACTTCAAGATGAATAGGAGGATAAATATGCATCAGGAAAAAAAACAAGTTTATGATGAAAATCAGATACAGGTGCTGGAAGGCTTAGAAGCCGTAAGAAAAAGACCTGGAATGTATATTGGAAGTACAAGTTCCAGGGGACTCCATCATTTAGTATATGAAATAGTAGATAACAGCATAGATGAAGCATTGGCAGGATATTGTGATAGGATAAATGTTATTATACACGAAGATAACTCTATTACAGTTACGGATAACGGAAGGGGAATGCCTGTTGGAATGCATCATAAGATGAAAAAGCCTACAGTAGAAGTAATAATGACCATATTACATGCAGGAGGTAAATTCGGCGGTGGAGGGTACAAAGTTTCAGGTGGGCTTCATGGAGTGGGTGCATCTGTAGTAAATGCGCTGTCCGAAATTTGTGAAGTTGAAGTAAAAAGAGAGGGGCATATATGGAAGCAGATTTTTAAAAGAGGGAAAGTTGCAACAGGATTAGATATAATAGGTGATACTGAAGAACATGGCACTAAAATTCATTTTAGACCTGATCCAGAAATATTTGATAATATAGAATTTGACTATGATGTATTGTCTCAAAGACTTAGAGAACTGGCTTTTTTAAACAAAGGCATAAAAATAACGTTAAAAGATAAAAGAAATGATAAAGAGGAACTTTTCCATTATGAGGGTGGAATAAAGTCATTTGTAACCTACTTAAATAGGAATAAACGTGTAATTCATAAGGAACCCATATATATAGAAGGTGAAAGAAAGGATTGTTCGGTAGAAGTTGCCATTCAATATAATGATGGATATTCTGAAAATATTTTTTCATTTGCCAATAATATAGATACAGTTGAAGGTGGAACTCATCTAGCTGGATTTAAATCGGCTCTGACTAGGGTATTAAATGATTATGCAAAAAAATTTGGAATATTAAAAGAAAATGATAAGAATTTATCGGGAGAAGACATAAGAGAGGGACTTACAGCAGTAATATCTGTAAAATTGATAGATCCTCAGTTTGAAGGTCAGACTAAAACAAAACTGGGTAATAGTGAAATGCGTGGCATAGTTGATAATATATTAGGCGAGAGTTTGAATAATTTTCTACAGGAAAATCCTCAAATTGCAAAAATGATATTGGATAAATCTCTGATGGCATCACGTGCCAGAGAAGCTGCGAGAAAAGCGAGGGAACTTACAAGACGTAAGTCTGTACTTGAGAATACTTCTCTTCCGGGAAAACTTTCAGATTGCTCATCTAAGAATTCGTCTGAATGTGAAATATATTTAGTCGAGGGAGATTCTGCAGGTGGGTCCGCAAAACAGGGTAGGGATAGAAAATTTCAAGCTATATTGCCGCTTAGAGGTAAAATAATGAATGTGGAAAAGCAAAGACTTGATAAAATACTTGGTTATGAAGAGATAAGGGCCATGATCACTGCTTTTGGCGCTGGAATAGGAAAGGAATTTGATCTTAATAAAATAAGATATGGCAAGGTAATAATAATGACGGATGCAGATGTAGATGGTGCACATATAAGGACATTGCTGCTCACATTTTTTTATAGGTATATGAAAGCTCTTGTGGAAAACGGTCATGTCTATATAGCTCAACCGCCTTTATACAGGGTATATAAAAATAAAAAGGAATACTATGCATATTCTGATAAAGAACTTGAAATAGTGTTGAATGAATTGGGAGGAAAGGATAGCAATGTAGATATACAGAGATACAAGGGTCTTGGAGAAATGGATTCAGAACAGCTTTGGGATACTACAATGAACCCAAGTACAAGGACACTTATTCAAGTAAATGTAGATGATGCTATGGCAGCTGATGAAATCTTCACTATACTTATGGGTGACAAAGTTGAACCTCGTAGAAATTTCATAGAAGAAAATGCTAAAAAAGTTGTAAACTTAGATATATAGTAGAGAGGTGTAGTTGATGTTTGACGAAGGTAAAATTTTACCAGTGGACATAAGCAAGGAAATGAAAAAAAGTTATATAGAATATGCTATGAGTGTTATTGTAAGTCGTGCTCTTCCCGATGTTCGTGATGGATTAAAACCAGTTCATAGAAGAATATTATACTCTATGCATGAACTTGGACTTACGCCTGAAAAAGGTTATAGAAAATGTGCTAGAATTGTTGGAGATGTACTTGGTAAATATCATCCTCATGGAGATTCAGCTGTTTATGATGCTTTGGTTAGAATGGCACAAGATTTTTCTATAAGGTATACCCTAGTTGATGGACATGGAAATTTTGGTTCAGTGGATGGGGATAGCGCAGCAGCTATGAGATATACTGAGGCAAAAATGAATAAAATAACACTTGAGATGCTGAGAGATATAAATAAGGATACAGTAGATTTTGTTCCAAATTTTGATGGTGAAGAGAAGGAACCTTCTGTTTTGCCGTCTAGATTTCCAAATTTACTTGTAAATGGATCAGCTGGCATAGCTGTGGGAATGGCCACGAATATACCACCACATAATCTTACTGAAGTTATAAATGGTTTAATAATGATAATAGATAATCCAGAAGTTACTATTGATGAATTGATGACAGCTATAAAAGGTCCGGATTTTCCAACCTCAGGTATAATAGTTGGCACATCGGGTATAAAAAATGCCTATAATACTGGAAGAGGAAAAATAATTGTAAGAGCTAGGACCGATATTGAAGATATAAATGGAAGAAATAGTATCATAATGACTGAAATTCCATATCAAGTTAATAAATCAAAATTAGTGGAAAATATAGCAGATTTGGTGAAAAATAAGAAGATAAATGGGATATCAGATATTAGAGATGAATCAGATAGAGATGGAATGAGAGTTGTAATAGAATTAAAAAAAGATGCCAACCCAAATGTGATTTTAAATCAACTGTATAAACATACAAGAATGCAGGATACTTTTGGAATAATAATGCTGACTCTTGTAAATAATGAACCAAAAATATTGAATCTAAAACAGATATTGGTTTATTATCTGCAGTTTCAAGAAGAGGTTGTAACTAGAAGAACGCAGTTTAATTTAAATAAGGCGCAAGCTAGGGCCCATATTCTCGAGGGATTAAAAATAGCATTGGATCATATTGATGCAGTAATAAATTTAATAAGATCTTCTAAGACTACAACAATTGCAAAAAATGGGTTGATGACTCAATTTAATCTTTCTGAAAAACAGGCACAGGCTATATTGGATATGAGACTTCAAAGACTTACAGGTCTTGAAAGGCAAAAAATTGAGAATGAGTATGGTGAATTGACGAGAACGATAAAACATTTAGAAGAAATTTTGAAGGATAAATCTGTTCTATTAAGTATAATTGAAAATGAACTTATTGAAATAAGAAATAAATATGGCGACGAAAGAAGAACTGAAATACAAATAGGTAATGATGATATAAATATTGAAGATTTGATTGATGAAAAAGAAGTGGTTATAACTTTGACTCATGAAGGTTATATAAAGAGAATCCCAGCAGATACGTATTCTTCTCAGAGAAGAGGTGGTAGAGGTATACGGGCGATGGCTACAAAGGAAAATGATTTTGTAGAACATATGTTTATCACTTCAACTCACAGCCGTATTTTATTTTTTACCAATAAAGGTAAGGTATATAAACTTAAGGGATATGAGATCCCTGAAGCAGGTAGAACTGCCAAAGGTACAAATTTGATTAATTTAATACCCTTGGATACAGATGAAAAAATTCAGGCTATTGTATCCTTCAAAGACGAAGAAATCAATAGGGACAATTATTTTGTAATGGCAACTAGAAATGGGTTAATTAAGAAAACTAAGATAAATCAATATGCTTCTATAAGAAGAAATGGCTTGAATGCTATTAATTTGAAAGATGAAGATGAACTTATACAGGTTAGAATGACTACAGGAGAAAATCAGATACTTGTTTTTACCAGAAATGGATATGCCATAAGATTTAGTGAAAAAGATATAAGGTCTACAGGCAGAAATACTACAGGTGTAAAGGCTATAACTTTAAGACATGGTGATATAGCTGTCTCTATGGACATTGTAGATGAAAGTCAGGATGTTCTTGTTGTAAGTGAAAATGGATTTGGTAAAAGAACTCATGTAGATGAATATACTATCCATAGAAGAGGCGGAAAGGGCATGATAACATATAAGGTTACAGAAAAAACAGGCTTGATAGTTGGAGCTAGAATTGTCAAGGATGAGGATGAGATCATGCTTATAAATAACAGCGATGTGGCAATACGACTTAATGTATCTGAAATATCTACTACAAGTAGAAATACAATGGGTGTTACACTTATGAAGAATGAAGATAAGCAGAGAGTGGTTGCTATTGCCAAAATAGATTGTAGTGATGATATTGATGATAAATAGCTTTTATCCGAATACTGCCATTGGTAACTATTTTTCTTTTAAATTTTAAGAATTGAATATAATAAATGGTGTATTTGATTTTATCAAATACACCATTTATTATATTTTGCAAATTCAAGTAAAGAAATTTTAAAAAATATATTGACTCTGTTCAAGTAAGATGATAGAATATAAAAGCTGTGTTAATTAAGGAATATTGAAGTTTGCATTTATAATATTAATAAAATGTTGATATTCTTAAATTAATGTGGTAGAATGAAATAGTTATTTGATAGTTTAATGTGATCCTTGAAAATTAGACAGAATAATATAGGGAAACTTATAC
>NZ_JBGFFE010000059.1:0-848 GCF_041224415.1 Clostridium lapidicellarium
GGCGTAAAACATTAGGTTTTAGAATACCTAATGAGGAATTGAAACTGTAAGTGTGTTTGATGATCCGAAGTCATTCAGGAAGTTTTAGAATACCTAATGAGGAATTGAAACTGGAAGATAGACCGCATATAACCATAGATGAACTCATGGGTTTTAGAATACCTAATGAGGAATTGAAACAAAAATAGGGGGCATAAAATATGAGGTCGTGTAGTGTTTTAGAATACCTAATGAGGAATTGAAACAACAATAGGGGGCAAAAAATATGAGGTCGTGTAGTGTTTTAGAATACCTAATGAGGAATTGAAACAACAATAGGGGGCAAAAAATATGAGGTCGTGTAGTGTTTTAGAATACCTAATGAGGAATTGAAACAGGCAAAACTGCTTTTTGCCATTCCTGGCCTACCTGCGTTTTAGAATACCTAATGAGGAATTGAAACCTGTTGCAACTACCAACACCTTCTGTAATCTTCATACCGTTTTAGAATACCTAATGAGGAATTGAAACCTGTTGCAACGACCAACACCTTCTGTAATTTTCATACCGTTTTAGACTACCTAATGAGGAATTGAAACCTGTTGCAACGACCAACACCTTCTGTAATTTTCATACCGTTTTAGAATACCTAATGAGGAATTGAAACTTATCTTCTATGGATGTCTAAAGTTAAGGAGGCTAGATGTTTTAGAATACCTAATGAGGAATTGAAACCCTGGTTCTTGAAAGTCTTGAGTTCATTGCCCTCCAGGTTTTAGAATACCTAATGAGGAATTGAAACCTATGCTGTCTTTTGCAGTTGTTGAAAGCACTGCTAAGTTTTAGAATACCTAATGAGGAATTGAAAC
>NZ_JBGFFE010000060.1:0-753 GCF_041224415.1 Clostridium lapidicellarium
GTTAAAGTAAATGTACCAAGAGATAGAAAATCTGAATTTGAGCCTAAGATAGTCAAAAAATATGAAACAGTCTGCAGTGAACTTGATAAAAAAGTTATAGGTTTATATGCAAGAGGTATGTCTGTAGATGACATAAAATCGGAAATAGATGAACTTTATGGGGTGGATATATCTCCTGCAATGATATCCAAAATTACGGATAAAGTTATGGATACAGCTTTGGCATGGCAAAATAGGACCCTTGATCCAATGTATCCCATAGTATATATGGATGCTCTATATTTTAAAATCAGGGATGAACATAGGATTGTAAATAAAGCTGCTTATGTTTGTATGGCCCTGGATATAAAAGGTCATAAAGATATATTGGGTATATGGATTGGCGAGCAGGAAGGAGCAAAATACTGGCTGTCTGTATGTAACGATCTTAAAAACAGAGGTGTTAAAGATATTTTAATAGCATGCATGGATGGACTTAAAGGACTTCCGGATGCAATTAAAGTAGTATTTCCTGAAGTTAACATACAAAGTTGTATAGTACATCAGATAAGAAATTCCATAAAATATATACCATCGAAAAATATCAAGGCTTTTATGAAAGATTTAAAAGATGTATACAAAGCAGTTAATGAAACGATGGCAAGACAGGCATTACAATCACTGGAAGAGAACTGGGGAGATAAATATCCTGTAGTTTTACAGTCATGGCAAAATAACTGGGAAAATCTATCTACATATTTTGACTTTCCTCAA
>NZ_JBGFFE010000061.1:0-737 GCF_041224415.1 Clostridium lapidicellarium
CAAAGGATGTTGCATCAAAAACCGATGTTATTATAACAATGCTTCCAAATTCACCCCAGGTAAAGCAGGTTGTTTTTGGAGAGAATGGTGTTGCAGAAGGGATAAAAAAAGGTTCTGTACTTATTGACATGAGTTCTATAGCACCTCTTGTTTCGAGAGAAGTGGCTGAAAAGCTTGCGGGCAAAGGAGTAGATATGATAGACGCGCCGGTAAGCGGAGGAGAACCGAAAGCCATAGATGGAACTTTATCCATAATGGTAGGCGGAAAGAAAGAAACTTTTGAAAAATATAAGGACTTGCTCCTGAAGATGGGTTCAAGTGCTGTGCTCTGTGGAAGCATAGGAGCTGGAAATGTAACGAAACTTGCAAACCAGGTTATAGTTGCACTCAATATAGCAGCTATGTCGGAGGCATTTGTGCTCGGAACAAAAGCAGGGGTATCACCTGAACTCATATACAATGCCATAAAAGGTGGACTTGCAGGAAGTACGGTACTCGATGCAAAGGCACCTATGGTGCTTGACAGGAATTTCAAACCTGGATTCAAGATAGACCTTCACATAAAGGATCTTACGAATGCAGTTGAAACAGGAGCGGGTGTGGGAGCACCATTATTTCTTACAAATCAGGTTTTGGAAATACTGAGGAATTTGCATCTTGATGGAGAAGGACAGAGTGACCACTCTGCTATCATAAAGTTCTATGAGAAGCTGGCAAAGGTTGAAGTAACAAAATAA
>NZ_JBGFFE010000062.1:0-664 GCF_041224415.1 Clostridium lapidicellarium
AACTAGCTTGGAAGGCTAGCACTCTACCATTGAGTTACACCCGCAGTACACTCTATATTTTTTATATCTATAATCAAATTTGATCTTAACTTGGAGCGGAAGACGGGATTCGAACCCGCGACATTCACCTTGGCAAGGTGACACTCTACCACTGAGCCACTCCCGCACAAAACACATACGCAATTTTACACAACAAAACTTGAAATCAATAAATTGGTGCAGGTGAAGGGACTTGAACCCCCATGCCATAGGCGCTAGATCCTAAGTCTAGTGCGTCTGCCAATTCCGCCACACCTGCATGAGAAAATTTATTTTATATTTATATGAAATATTAACAAAAAATATGGTGGCTTACCGGGGAATCGAACCCCGGGCAACATGATTAAAAGTCATGTGCTCTACCAACTGAGCTAGTAAACCACTAAATGGCTGGGATGGCAGGATTTGAACCTACGAATGATGGAGTCAAAGTCCATTGCCTTACCACTTGGCTACATCCCAATATTTGGGGTGAACGGTGGGATTCGAACCCACGACAACCAGAACCACAATCTGGCGCTCTGCCAGCTGAACTACGTCCACCACATTTTGGTGCGCCATCGGGGACTCGAACCCCGGGCAACCTGATTAAGAGTCAGATGCTCTACCAACTGAGCTAATGGCG
>NZ_JBGFFE010000063.1:0-647 GCF_041224415.1 Clostridium lapidicellarium
AAAAATAAAAAATGAAGATTTCCGGATTTCGTCCGGAAATCAACCATGTATATCAATTCAACTTTCTCTGCTCCAGCTTTTCTTTAAACTCTCCAATGGAACTGCTCCTGGCGGCATCCTCAAAAATGGAGCTCAAAGTATTTTCGTCCTCTATCTCTCTTATACTGTCCATACAGGAAGTATCGGAAAACTTGATATAAAGTAACTTTTCCAGGCCCTGAAGAAGTCCATCTTTTCTGCCTTCTTTTCTGCCTTCTTTTCTACCTTCTTTTCTACCTTCTTTTCTACCTTCCTCTCTCCCTTTTTTTCTGCCCTCTTTTCTGCCCTCTTCCATGCCTTTCGTTTTGCCTTCCTTTACGATATTTTCTATAGTCTTTCCTAAATTAGATACCATAGAATCCACCTCCCTCTGACTGGATTTTTCCAATATCTCATCTACATCAAGCTTAGATCTCTCGTTCAACTTGGGTTTCATTATTCCCTTGAGCCAGGTCTTCAGTATGTCAAACTGCTCAGGTGTTATTTTCTTTAGGGCGTAGGCCGTCAGCCTCAGCCTTTTCATCAAGTCCTCCCTGCTTATTTCCCTGTCAAGGAGAAACACCGTGGACACCATGTTTGCCATGTTCTCGAGCTGACGTTCATCGTAC